>NZ_JBRIMD010000030.1:0-47313 GCF_052977325.1 Shewanella sp. 0m-6 | reverse complement strand
AGAGTTCAGAGCGAGTGACAAAATTGTGTTCTAGGGATTGGGCAAGTGTGACCAGTTAATTTTCCAGTTTGGTATTAGTGTTCACTTTTTCTCGATTTAGTTAAGCCTATTACCATTAAAGTGCTCCAAGCTTCTTCGATTTACTTCTTTAGGCTACAATAGTTGTTTTCCCCAAAACGATATCCAAATGCCAACCAGCCCACTTTATTCCCTTCAAGACTTTAATACTTTCGCTTTAGCCCATGGCTGTCAGCAATTAGTTCATGCTACGACATCAAATGTGTTGGTTGATACTTGCTGCAAACTTTATCAAGCGCAGCAACCTATGCTTATTTTAGGTGGCGGTAGTAATATTATTTTATGTGAAGATTTTCAAGGGACTGTGGTATTAGTCGAAACTAAAGGGATTGATATTACGGACGATGAGAATTATCACTATCTGAGTGTAGCGGCTGGAGAGAATTGGCATGATCTTGTTAGTTTTTGCTTAAGAAATAGATTCAGTGGTCTAGAAAATCTAGCGTTGATCCCGGGGACTGTTGGCGCTGCTCCGATTCAGAATATTGGTGCATACGGCGTCGAATTAAACGATTTTTGTGATTGGGTTGAGTACGTTGATTTGCGAGATGGCCACTTGGTACGTTTAGCTGCCAATGCTTGTGATTTCGGTTATCGAGACTCTATCTTTAAGAAAGAGTTGTTAGGTAAGGCGGTGATCACCAAGGTTGGTTTTAAGCTACCAAAGCGTTGGGTTCCACGATTAGATTATGGCCCTCTTAGATCGTTTAAAGCTGAACAAGTCACTGCTCAGCAAGTGTTTGATAGCATTTGTGAAACTCGTCGAGAAAAATTACCTGATCCAGCGGAGTTTGGCAATGCGGGGAGCTTCTTTAAAAACCCGATAATCGATAAGGCTGACTTTGATCGGCTTGTCGGCGTATTTCCAAATATCGTCGGCTATCCTCACGGCGATGAACAAGTAAAAGTGGCTGCTGGTTGGCTTATTGATAAATCGGGTTTAAAGGGACGCCAACTTGGTGGTGCTGCTGTGCACCAGAACCAGGCATTAGTGTTAATAAATAAACATAATGCGACCAGTGAAGATGTACTTTCGTTGGCGAGATTGATTGTTGAGAAAATTGAAGCACAATTTGGTATTAGGCTTGATCCTGAACCTCGAATGATCACTGCCAATGGTGAAAGGAGTTTATAGATGGCTGAGCAATGGAGTCGAAAACGCGAGATACTATCTGAATTGGCCGCAGGGTCATTTGTATCTGGAGAGGCTTTGGCCTCTCTTTTAGGGGTTTCTCGTACCGCTGTAAGTAACCATATTGCTGGACTGGAAGAGTATGGCGTTGATATATACAGTGTCAAAGGCAAGGGCTACCGCTTAAACGGACCTATATCGTTAGTTGATGAAGTGAAGCTAAAACAACAAATTAGCAATCGTTGCTTTTATTTTGACGAAATCCCCAGTACTAACGCTTTTATTTTAAAACACGCAGAAGACTTAGTTTCGGGCGATATCTGTGTTGCTGAGTATCAATCGGCAGGGCGAGGTCGACGTGGTCGTGTTTGGGTTTCGCCTTATGGTTGTCACTTGTATTTCTCTATGTATTGGCAATTTCCGCAAGGAATGGCGCAAGCGATGGGGTTAAGCCTAGTTGTGGCATGCTCGATTGTTACCGTACTTGAAAAGCTTGGCATTAAAGATGTTGGGGTAAAGTGGCCTAACGATATCTACCTTGAAAGTAAAAAACTCGCTGGCGTGTTGATTGAGATGAGTGGTCATACAGATAGTGAGTGCAATTTAGTCATAGGTATCGGCTTGAATATGGCCATGGGTGAGCAACATGCAGCACTGATTGATCAGCCTTGGAGTGATTTAACCGGTCAAGCAAGTCTGCCAGATAAAACGGCTTTGTTAGCTCTGCTGCAGAAGCAATTACAGCAAGATCTTAATCTATTTCAACAGTCTGGACTCACACCGTTTCAAGATCGTTGGCGCGAAGCTGATCTCTTTCAAGGAAAGTCGGTAAAGTTACTGATGGGCCAAGATGAGATTTATGGTGTCTGTATGGGGGTCGATGAGCAAGGGGCTGTTGTCTTAGAAACAGAGTCGGGATTGCAAAGCTATATTGGTGGTGAGATTAGCCTGCGTAAAGCAGACTAATCAGTATTAGCTTTTATACATAGCAGGTTCTCTATTTGCGCAATAGGACTTGATCCATCATATGGTCAGGTCCTTTTTGTAAGATAAGGTGTGCTCTTTCGCGCGTAGGCAATATATTTAGAGTGAGGTTAGGGCCGTTAATTGAGTCCCAAATGTTTGAAGCTGTCGCGGTTGCTTCAGAGTCATCGAGCTTTGAGTAATGATGGAAGTAAGAATCTTCACTACTGAACGCCCCGGTTCTGAACTGTAAAAAACGGTCGACATACCACTCTTTTAGTAACGCCTCATGGGCATCGACATAGATCGAGAAATCGACAAAGTCAGAAACAAATGGACGCTGGGTATCAACAGGTGAGTCTTGGCCAGTTTGCAAAACATTGAGTCCTTCAATGATTAAAATATCTGGCTGTCTGATCCATTGTTTTTCATCTTGAATGCGGTCATAGGTAATATGTGAGTATATCGGTGCACTGACTGCCGACTCACCAGCCTTAATCGCTGAAATAAACTCAACTAAGGCTTTCATATCGTAACTTTCTGGAAAACCTTTTCGCTGTAATAGGCCACGTCGCTTAAGCTCTGCTAACGGATACAAAAAGCCATCAGTGGTAATTAAATCGACTTTTGGATGCTCAGGCCAATGGCTGAGCAGTGCTTGTAGAATACGGGCTGTAGTGCTCTTACCAACAGCTACGCTGCCTGCGATACTGATAATATAGGGGCGTTTAGGCGGTACATGTCCGAGAAACTCATTTAACGCCAAACCTCTTTGCTGCTTTGCGCCAACATTTAAATTTAATAGACGACTCAGCGGCAGATAAATATCGGTGACTTCAGATAAGGATATTTTTTCATTAATACCACGTAAATCTGCCAAATCATTTTCACTGAGTGTTAATGGCACAGACTCTCTCAGTCCTGCCCACTGTAGGCGCTGAAAAGCGAGATAAAGAGCGTTGTGAATTTGGTTTGGTTGCGACATTGCGAAGTTCTCCGTTCAGGAGGGCACAGTACACTATGAATTTATTATGAACAACTGCAATGAGAACTGCGATGCTGGCTTTAAGTACTAATTTGATTTAATTGCTTCAAAAGTATACTTGAAAGTAGCGTTAAGCATAAAAAAACGCCATTTAACTCACTTTTTTAATAATATTTCACTTTTGCTATTGCACTTAGGCTCACATTTCCATAATATCCGCTACCGAAATGACACGCCGGCATAGCTCAGTTGGTAGAGCAACTGACTTGTAATCAGTAGGTCCCGAGTTCGACTCTTGGTGCCGGCACCATTTCTCTGGAGGGGTTCCCGAGTGGCCAAAGGGATCAGACTGTAAATCTGACGGCTCAGCCTTCGAAGGTTCGAATCCTTCTCCCTCCACCATATTCTAGGTAGTTAGGTAACCTGAAGTAGGTTCCGCGGATGTCGTATAATGGTATTACTCCAGCCTTCCAAGCTGATAACGCGGGTTCGATTCCCGCCATCCGCTCCAAAAATCTTGCTGATAATACTTAATCAGTAGAAAGCACTCGGTCTCGAGTGCTTTTTCCCGTTTAAGACTACCTATCAGCTCCTCCCTGCTTCTCACCATTCTGATTATCTTACTAACTGATTCGATGACATTTTAATGCATCGGATTTTTTGCTATATGCAGTTTCATCACCAAAATACTTGGATTGGGGCAATACCATGGCTAAAGAAAAATTTGAACGCGTAAAACCACACGTAAACGTTGGTACCATTGGACACGTTGACCATGGTAAAACTACTCTAACTGCCGCTATCTCTTCTGTGTTAACGAAGACTTACGGTGGTACTGCACGTGATTTCGCACAGATCGATAACGCTCCAGAAGAGCGTGAGCGCGGTATTACAATTAATACTTCTCACATCGAATATGACACTCCATCACGTCACTACGCACACGTAGACTGTCCAGGTCACGCGGATTATGTTAAAAACATGATCACTGGTGCTGCACAGATGGACGGCGCGATTCTAGTAGTTGCTTCTACAGATGGTCCAATGCCACAAACACGTGAGCACATCCTGCTTTCACGTCAGGTTGGCGTTCCATTCATCATCGTATTCATGAACAAGTGTGACATGGTTGATGACGAAGAGCTTCTAGAGCTAGTAGAAATGGAAGTTCGTGAACTTCTATCTGAGTACGACTTCCCAGGTGATGACTTACCAGTTATCCAGGGTTCTGCTCTTAAAGCTCTTGAAGGCGAGCCAGAGTGGGAAGCTAAGATCCTTGAACTAGCTGAAGCTCTAGACACATACATCCCTGAGCCAGAGCGTGCTATCGATGGTGCATTCATTCTTCCAATTGAAGATGTTTTCTCAATCGCTGGTCGTGGTACTGTTGTTACTGGTCGTGTAGAGCGCGGTATCATCAAAGTTGGTGAAGAAGTAGAAATCGTTGGTATCAAAGATACAACTAAGTCTACTTGTACTGGTGTTGAAATGTTCCGTAAGCTTCTTGACGAAGGTCGTGCTGGCGAGAACTGTGGTGTTCTTCTACGTGGTATCAAGCGTGAAGACGTTGAACGTGGTCAAGTATTGGCTGCACCTGGTTCAATCACTCCACATACTACTTTCAAGTCAGAAATCTATGTTCTGTCTAAAGAAGAAGGCGGACGTCACACTCCATTCTTCAAAGGCTACCGTCCACAGTTCTACTTCCGTACAACTGACGTAACCGGTACTATCGAATTGCCAGAAGGCGTAGAGATGGTAATGCCTGGTGACAACGTAGCTATGACAGTAACTCTAATCTGCCCAATCGCGATGGACGAAGGTTTACGCTTCGCAATCCGTGAAGGTGGCCGTACAGTTGGTGCTGGTGTTGTAGCTGAGATCGTTGCTTAATTAGCAATCGTCTTAACTCGATACTGAAAAAGGCAGCTTAGGCTGCCTTTTTTGTTTTTATTGTATTTAGGTTTAATTTGTTAGTGAAGCTGGGCTATGTATTCTTGCCAAATAAGTGGAATAAGAATACAATCTATGACCGATTTTTGACTCGTTGAGTATACTTAACTAAGTATGTTGGACAGTCGCCAGTTCGGATAGCGAGTCTGACTGAATTTTTCACTGAGCAAAATGCTATTTATAGTGTCACTTGACTCAGAACGTAGTGAGTAACGGAATTAACCGATGACAACAAATACTGAAAGCCAGGGTAACTCTCTGGATATCGTAAAGTGGGGCCTAGTCGTAATCTTGTTGGCTGCTGCAATTATTGGCAATCAATATTTTAATGAAGCAAGTGTTGTAGTGCGCGCCCTAGGTGTCGTCGTGACTTTTGCTATCGCTGGTTTCATCGCGTTGCAAACAGAAAAAGGCAAGCAAGCTTTAACTTTTGCTCGTGAATCACAGATTGAAGTTCGTAAAGTGGTTTGGCCTACGCGTCAAGAAGCACTCAATACAACTTTCATTGTATTAGCTGCAACAGCCGTTTTAGGTTTAATCCTTTGGGGCCTAGATGCAGTATTGCTTAGAATTGTTAATTTTATTACAGGCGTATAGGCATTAAGTATGACTGAAGCTACTGAAGCTAAAAAAAGATGGTATGTAATTCAAGCGTTTTCCGGTTATGAAGGCCGTGTGTGTAAAACGTTGCTTGAGCATATCAGAATGCACGAAATGGAAGCTTACTTTGGTGAGGTTTTAGTACCGACTGAAGAAGTGGTAGAAATGCGTGCAGGCCAACGTCGTAAAAGCGAACGTAAGTTTTTCCCTGGCTATGTATTAGTTCAGATGGAAATGAATGATGAAAGCTGGCACTTGGTGAAAAGTATCCCTCGTGTAATGGGCTTCATCGGTGGTACGTCTGATCGTCCTGCCCCAATTTCTGATAAAGAAGCTGATGCAATTCTTCAGCGTCTGCAAGAAACTACTGAGTCTCCAACGCATCGCGTTATGTTTGAGCCAGGTGAAGTTGTTCGTGTTACTGACGGACCTTTTGCTGACTTTAACGGTACGGTTGAAGAAGTGGATTATGAGAAGAACCGCGTTAAGGTTTCTGTGATGATCTTCGGTCGTTCAACACCAGTAGAACTTGATTTTAGTCAGATTGAAAAAAGCTGATTAAATAAAGCACAAATACTGTTTGGAAATGGGAGCGAATTTATATATAATTCGCTCCCATATTTTTCGGGGAGCTGTTCAGCATAGTGCTGATAGCGTTTGTACCCAAACTTGAGGAAATGTCTCATGGCAAAGAAAGTTGATGGTTACATCAAACTGCAAGTCGCAGCCGGTGCTGCAAACCCGTCGCCACCAGTAGGCCCAGCATTGGGTCAGAAAGGTGTTAACATCATGGAATTCTGTAAAGCATTCAACGCTCGTACTGAAAAGTTCGAGAAAGGTATGCCAATTCCTGTAGTTATCACTGTTTACTCTGATCGCTCTTTCACTTTCGAAACTAAGACTCCACCTGCGTCTTTCCTACTGCTTAAAGCAGCTGGTCTGAAATCAGGTTCTGGCCGTCCTAACACTGAAAAAGTGGGAACTATCAAGCGTAGCGCTGTCCAGGAAATTGCTGAGACTAAAGCCGCTGATATGACTGGTGCTGATATTGAAGCGATGACTCGCTCAATTGAAGGTACTGCGCGTTCAATGGGTTTGGTAGTAGAGGATTAAGATTATGGCAAAGCTAACTAAACGCGCTCGTCTAATTCGCGAGAAAGTTGAAGCGACTAAAAGCTACGACATCAATGAAGCTGTTGCACTACTTAAAGAACTAGCTACTGCTAAGTTCCTTGAAAGTGTTGACGTTGCGGTTAACCTTGGTGTTGATCCACGTAAATCTGACCAAAACGTTCGTGGCGCTACTGTGCTACCACACGGCACTGGTCGTGACGTACGTGTTGCTGTGTTCACTCAAGGTGCTAACGCTGAAGCTGCTACAGCAGCTGGTGCTGAGCTTGTTGGTATGGACGAGCTTGCTGCACAGATTAAAGCTGGCGAAATGAACTTCGACGTAGTTATCGCATCTCCAGATGCAATGCGCGTTGTTGGTCAGTTAGGTCAAATCTTAGGCCCACGCGGTCTAATGCCTAACCCAAAAACTGGTACTGTAACGCCAAACGTTGCTGAAGCAGTTAAGAACGCAAAAGCGGGTCAAGTACGCTACCGTAACGATAAGAACGGTATCATCCACACTACTATCGGTAAAGTGGACTTTGAACCAGCTCAACTTAAAGAAAACTTAGAAGCACTACTTGGCGCACTTAAAAAAGCCAAGCCAGCTGCAGCTAAAGGCGTTTTCATTAAGAAAGTAAGCATCTCTACCACTATGGGTGCAGGTGTTGCGGTTGACCAGGGTACTCTGGAAGACGCAAAGTAAATTTACAAAGCTCGCGCATTAGTCTATAATGCGCGCACTTTGTAGGGTTGAGGCTGAGAGTTAACCTTTTAGGTTGGTTATTAGTCTCCGTCCAAGACCGTAGGTGTTGCTCAAGTAGTTAACTTAATTTCCTGCGTAGACGGTGTCGGACCCCAGATAGATTTTTGTCTGCTGGAATTTTTCGCGCCGTAAGTCGCTAAGTATCTATGATATTTAGCATGGTAATTGCTAGGGAATTTCCCTAGATAGAATCCAGGAGTATACCAATGGCGTTAGGACTCGAAGACAAAAAAGCGATTGTTGCTGAAGTCAACGAAGCTGCCAAAGGTGCTTTATCTGCAGTTGTAGCCGATTCACGTGGCGTAACTGTAGCTAATATGACCGGACTTCGTAAAGCAGCTCGTGAAGCTGGAGTGTACATTCGTGTTGTACGTAACACTCTTGTTAAGCGCGCTGTAGCTGGTACTGATTTTGAGTGCCTAAGCGATACGTTTACTGGTCCTACTTTGATTGCATTCTCTTCTGAGCACCCAGGTGCAGCTGCGCGTCTTCTTAAAGATTTCGCTAAAGCGCAAGAGAATTTTGAAATCAAAGCAGCAGCCTTTGAAGGGGAATTAATCCCTGCAGAAAATATTGATCGTTTAGCAAAACTACCAACTTACGAAGAAGCACTAGCTCAGTTCATGATGACTCTAAAAGAAGCATCTGCTGGCAAGTTCGTTCGTACATTGGCCGCTCTACGCGATCAGAAAGAAGCTGCTTAATTTTAAGCCGCTTTAATTTAAAATTGAATTCAGTACAATTAGGAAACTTTTGTTATGTCTATCACTAAAGACCAAATCTTAGAAGCCCTTGCAGCAATGTCTGTAATGGAAGTTGTTGAACTAATCGAAGCAATGGAAGAGAAGTTCGGCGTATCTGCAGCTGCTGCTGTTGTTTCTGGTGGTGGCGATGCTGCTGCTGCTGAAGAGAAAACAGAATTCGACGTAATTCTTACTTCTCACGGCGACAACAAAGTTGCAGTAATTAAAGCTCTTCGCGCTGCTACAGGTCTTGGCCTGAAAGAAGCTAAAGGCATGGCTGAAGCTGCTCCAGTAGCAGTTAAAGAAGCTATCTCTAAAGAAGAAGCTGATGCTCTTAAAGCTGATCTAGAAGCGGCTGGTGCTGCAGTAGAGATCAAGTAAGTTATACTATAACTTACAACCACCCGAGTAATCGGGCGGAGGCTGGCGGTTTTTTAACCGTCGGCCTTTTTTGCGCTGTAAGCGCAGGCGATTTTTTTTTCACCGTTTATCGCCAGATTTCGCAGTTCCTAGCAGAGATTACTGGTTGGGTTCTTGCTTTCAACGGTGATGGGCAAACGCGCTGTTTCGACATTTTAAGTCGTTTCAGTCTTGGTCACATCTCGCAATCAGAGGAAACCCATGGTTTACTCCTATTCTGAAAAGAAGCGTATTCGCAAAGACTTTGGTAAGCGTCCACGTGTTTTGGATATCCCTTACCTTTTGTCAATCCAGTTGGACTCTTTTAAGAAGTTCACCGATCAAGATCCTACAGGTGAGCGTGGCTTTGAAGCTGCCTTCCGTAGCGTTTTTCCCATCAAGAGCTTTTCTGGTAATTCTGAGCTGCAATATGTCAGTTATAAGCTAGGCGAGCCAGTTTTTGATGTGAAAGAGTGTCAAATTCGCGGTGTTACATACGCAGCTCCATTGCGCGTTAAGTTACGCATGGTTCTGTATGACCGTGAAGCAGCACCTGGCACAGTAAAAGACATTAAAGAACAAGAAGTTTACATGGGTGATATACCCATGATGACTGACAACGGTACCTTTGTAATTAATGGTACTGAGCGTGTAATCGTATCTCAGCTACATCGTAGCCCAGGCGTATTCTTTGATCATGACCGTGGTAAAACCCACTCTTCAGGTAAGGTGCTGTATAACGCACGTATTATTCCTTACCGTGGTTCTTGGTTAGATTTTGAATTCGATCCGAAAGATGCATTGTTTGTTCGTATTGACCGTCGTCGTAAGTTGGCGGCATCGATCATTCTGCGCGCTTTAGATTATTCAACTCAAGATATTCTTGACCTGTTCTTCGATCGCGTAAACTTTAAGATCAAGAAAGATTCACTAGTAATGGATCTTGTTGCTGACCGTCTACGTGGCGAAACTGCAAGTTATGATATTAAAGACGCTGAAGGCACTGTTCTTGTTGAGAAGGGTCGTCGCATTACTGCACGCCATATTCGTCAACTTGAAAAGTCAAATACTACCGAGCTTGAAGTACCAGTTGAGTACATCTCTGGTAAGATTTCTGGTCAAGATTATATCGATCCAGATACAGGCGAAGTATTGGTTTCAGCTAACGCTGAGATCAGCCTAGAAGATCTTGCTAAGTTATCTATGGCTGGCATCAAAGAGATCAGTACACTGTATATCAACGAACTTGATAACGGTGCATACATCTCTGACACGCTACGTATCGATTCAACAACTAACCGCCTAGAAGCGCTAGTTGAAATCTATCGTATGATGCGTCCTGGTGAGCCACCAACCAAAGATGCAGCAGAAGCACTATTTAACAATTTATTCTTCAGTGAAGAACGTTATGATCTATCTAAAGTAGGTCGTATGAAGTTCAACCGTCGTCTAAGCATTGATGACGATGAAGGTACGGGTATTCTTTCTAAAGAAGATATCGTTGCCGTAATGAAGAACATTATTGCTATTCGCAACGGTTTTGACGAAGTCGATGATATCGATCACTTGGGTAACCGTCGTATCCGTAGTGTTGGCGAAATGGCTGAAAACCAGTTCCGTGTTGGTCTTGTTCGTGTTGAACGTGCCGTACGTGAGCGTTTAAGCCTTGGCGATCTAAATGAGCTAATGCCTCAAGATTTGATCAATGCTAAGCCAATCTCTGCAGCTGTTAAAGAATTCTTTGGCTCTTCACAGCTTTCACAGTTTATGGACCAAAACAACCCATTGTCAGAAGTAACGCATAAGCGTCGTATTTCTGCTCTAGGTCCAGGTGGTCTAACTCGTGAACGTGCTGGTTTCGAAGTTCGAGACGTACACCCGACTCACTACGGTCGTCTATGTCCAATCGAAACGCCTGAAGGTCCAAACATTGGTTTGATCAACTCGTTGTCAACCTTTGCGCGTACTAACAACTATGGTTTCCTTGAAACACCTTACCGCAAGGTTATCGATGGTGTGGTTACTGATGAAGTAGATTACTTATCAGCAATCGAAGAAGGCCGTTACGTTATTGCACAGGCTATCGTTCAGTTAGATGAGAACGGTCGTATGATGGATGAGCTTATTGCTTGTCGTCATAAAGGTGATTCTACCTTTATGGGCGCAGCTGACATCCAGTATATGGACGTTTCACCACAACAGATTATTTCTGTTGCGGCATCGCTAATTCCGTTCCTAGAACACGATGATGCTAACCGTGCATTGATGGGTGCGAACATGCAACGTCAGGCCGTTCCAACACTACGTGCTGATAAGCCGTTAGTTGGTACAGGTATTGAGCGTACACTTGCTGTTGACTCTGGCGTGGTTGTTGCTGCTAAACGTGGTGGTTATGTTGACTACGTTGATGCAAGCCGTATCGTTGTTAAAGTTAACGAATCTGAGTTAACTCCAGGCGAAGCGGGCATCGATATTTACAACTTGACTAAATACACGCGTTCTAACCAGAACACATGTATTAACCAACGTCCTTGTTGTTCAGTCGGTGACCCAATTGTTCGTGGCGACGTACTTGCTGATGGCCCATCTACCGATTTAGGTGATTTGGCACTTGGTCAGAACATGCGTATCGCGTTCATGCCTTGGAACGGTTACAACTTCGAAGATTCGATCTTAATCTCTGAGCGTGTAGCTCAGGAAGACCGTTTCACGACTATCCACATTCAAGAGCTTTCGTGTATTGCTCGTGATACTAAGTTGGGTAGCGAAGAGATCACTGCTGATATTCCAAACGTTGGTGAGTCTGCGCTTTCTAAGCTAGATGAATCAGGTATCGTTTATATCGGTGCAGAAGTGAAGGGTGGCGACATCCTAGTTGGTAAAGTAACACCTAAAGGTGAAACTCAGCTGACTCCAGAAGAGAAGCTCCTCCGAGCAATCTTCGGCGAAAAAGCATCTGACGTTAAAGACAGCTCACTACGCGTACCTAATTCTGTTAAAGGTACTATCATCGACGTACAAGTATTTACTCGTGACGGCGTTGAGAAAGACAAGCGTGCTGTAGAAATCGAAGAGATGCATATCGCTCAGGCGAAGAAGGATTTGACTGAAGAGTTCCAAATTCTTGAAGAAGGTGTTCTTGGTCGTGCTCGCAATCTATTACTAGGTGCTGGTTTCGATGAAGCCCATCTTGCAGCAATTCCACGCTCACAATTGTTGGTTCAAACCATCGATGACGAAGCGAAGCAAACTGAGCTAGAACAACTAGCTGAGCAAGCGGAAGAGCTGAAAGCAGATTTCGATAAGAAGTTTGAAATCAAGCGTCGTAAGATCACTCAAGGTGATGACTTAGCGCCTGGCGTACTAAAAATTGTTAAGGTTTACTTAGCCGTTAAACGTACCATCCAGCCTGGTGATAAGATGGCGGGTCGTCATGGTAACAAGGGTGTAATCTCTAAGATTTGTCCTGTTGAAGATATGCCATACGACGAAAAAGGTAACCCAGTTGATATCGTATTGAATCCACTAGGTGTACCTTCACGTATGAACATCGGTCAGGTACTTGAAGTTCATATGGGCGCAGCAGCAAAAGGCATCGGTAATCGTATTACTGAAATGCTTGAAGAGCAGCGCGAACTGGCAGAACTTCGCGGATACATCAAGCAGGTTTATGAACTAGGTGACGAAGTAATTCAAAAAGTCGACATCGATTCATTTACTGATGATGAAATCTTGCGTCTTGCTAAAAACCTTAAAGGCGGTGTTCCAATTGCTACACCTGCGTTTGATGGCGCCAAAGAGAAAGAGATCAAGCAGATGCTTGAGCTTGCAGGCCTACCAAAATCTGGTCAGTTAACACTGATTGATGGTCGTACAGGTAACGAATTTGAGCGTAAGGTAACCGTTGGTTACATGTATATGCTTAAGCTTAACCACTTGGTTGACGATAAGATGCACGCCCGTTCTACCGGTTCGTACAGTCTTGTTACTCAGCAACCATTGGGTGGTAAAGCACAGTTCGGTGGTCAGCGTTTCGGTGAGATGGAAGTATGGGCACTTGAAGCTTACGGTGCTGCATATACCCTTCAGGAAATGCTAACTGTTAAGTCGGATGATGTGAACGGTCGTACTCAGATGTATAAGAACATCGTCGACGGTAACCATCAGATGCAACCAGGTATGCCTGAATCTTTCAACGTATTGTTGAAAGAGATCCGTTCACTTGGTATCAACATTGAGTTAGATACTAAGTAAAACAGGTTACCGCCTCTATTTGGCAAAATCGGTGCTCTGTATATGCAGGGCACCTGATTTAACTCCTTCAGGAGAGAAACGTGAAAGATTTATTAAAGTTTCTAAAACAGCAAAGTAAGACTGAGGAATTTGAAGGTATCAAGATCGGCCTAGCGTCGCCTGATCTGATCCGTTCTTGGTCATTTGGTGAAGTTAAGAAGCCAGAAACCATTAACTACCGTACATTCAAGCCTGAGCGTGAAGGTTTGTTCTGTGCGCGTATTTTTGGTCCTGTAAAAGATTATGAATGTTTATGCGGTAAGTATAAGCGTCTTAAGCACCGTGGTGTGATCTGTGAAAAGTGTGGCGTTGAAGTTACACAGACTAAAGTACGTCGTGAGCGTATGGGTCACATCGATCTTGCTAGCCCTGTTGCGCACATTTGGTTCTTGAAGTCTCTTCCGTCACGTATCGGTTTGATGCTAGACATGACTCTTCGTGATATCGAACGTGTACTTTACTTCGAATCTTTCGTAGTAATCGAGCCTGGCATGACCAGTCTTGAACGTGGTCAAATGCTAACAGAAGAAAACTATCTGGATGCATTGGAAGAGTACGGTGATGAATTCGACGCCAAGATGGGTGCTGAAGCAGTTCTAGAATTGCTACGTGCTATCGATCTTGAGAAAGAAATTGAAATGATGCGCGAAGAATTGCCATCTATCAATTCTGAAACTCGTCGTAAGAAGGTCACTAAGCGTCTTAAGCTTATTGAGGCATTCTTCACTTCTGGCAACAAGCCTGAGTGGATGATCCTTAAAGTGTTACCGGTTCTGCCACCAGATCTACGTCCTCTAGTTCCACTAGATGGCGGACGTTTTGCTACGTCTGATTTGAACGACCTTTACCGTCGTGTAATCAACCGTAACAACCGTCTAAAGCGTCTGTTAGACCTAGCTGCTCCAGATATCATCGTACGTAACGAAAAGCGTATGTTGCAAGAATCTGTTGATGCGCTATTAGATAACGGCCGTCGTGGTCGTGCTATTACAGGTTCTAACAAGCGTCCGCTTAAATCTTTGGCTGATATGATCAAAGGTAAGCAAGGTCGTTTCCGTCAGAACTTGCTAGGTAAGCGTGTTGACTATTCTGGTCGTTCGGTAATTACCGTAGGTCCAACTTTACGTCTACACCAGTGTGGTCTTCCTAAGAAGATGGCACTTGAGTTATTTAAGCCATTCATCTATGGCAAGCTAGAAGGTCGTGGCCTAGCTACAACTATTAAAGCTGCAAAGAAGATGGTTGAGCGCGAAGTTCCAGAAGTTTGGGACGTACTAGATGACGTGATTCGCGAACACCCAGTGATGCTTAACCGTGCACCAACACTGCACAGACTAGGTATCCAGGCGTTTGAGCCAGTACTAATCGAAGGTAAAGCGATTCAGCTTCACCCATTGGTTTGTGCGGCATACAACGCCGACTTCGACGGTGACCAAATGGCTGTTCACGTGCCACTAACGCTTGAAGCGCAGTTAGAAGCACGTTCACTAATGATGTCGACCAACAACATCTTGTCACCAGCAAACGGTGAGCCGGTGATTACACCATCTCAAGACGTTGTATTGGGTCTTTACTACACGAGCCGTGAGCGAATTAACGGCAAGGGTGAAGGCATGGCATTTGCTGATGTGGCTGAAGTTGAAAAAGCTTACCGCACCGGTGTTGCAGAGCTACACGCTCGCGTTAAGGTACGTATTACCGAGACTGCGACCACTGAAGCTGGCGAAAAAGTGAAGACACGTCGTATCGTAGATACAACGGTTGGTCGTGCATTGCTTTCAACGATCCTGCCTAAAGGTCTTTCTTATGATTTGGTTAACCAAAACATGGGTAAGAAGCAGATCTCTAAGCTATTGAACACTTGTTACCGTCAACTAGGTCTTAAAGATACCGTTATCTTTGCTGACCAATTGATGTATACCGGTTTCCATTATGCAACTGTGTCAGGTGCCTCTGTAGGTATCGACGATATGGTTATTCCTGATGAGAAATACACCTTAGTTGCTGATGCTGAAGCGGAAGTTCTTGAAATTCAAGAGCAGTTCCAATCTGGTCTAGTAACTGCTGGTGAGCGTTACAACAAAGTAATTGATATCTGGGCAAGTGCCAACGAGAAAGTTTCTAAAGCGATGATGGCTAACCTGTCTACAGAGACAGTGATTAACCGTGATGGCGTTGAGGAACAGCAAGAATCGTTTAACAGCATCTATATGATGGCTGACTCGGGCGCTCGTGGTAGTGCTGCACAGATCCGTCAGTTGGCGGGTATGCGTGGTCTGATGGCTAAACCAGATGGTTCAATCATCGAGACTCCAATTACCGCTAACTTCCGTGAAGGTCTAAACGTATCTCAGTACTTTATTTCTACTCACGGTGCGCGTAAAGGTCTTGCGGATACGGCATTGAAGACAGCTAACTCTGGTTACCTAACTCGTCGTCTAGTTGATGTTGCTCAAGACTTAGTTGTAATTGAAGATGACTGTGGCACGTTTGAAGGTCTAACTATGAAACCGCTGATTGAAGGTGGTGATGTAGTTGAGCCGTTACGTGAACGTGTTCTTGGTCGTGTTGTTGCACAAGATGTGTTGAAGCCTGGTACTGAACAAGTACTTGTACCACGCAACACGCTTCTTGACGAAGCATGGTGTGACATCATCGAAGAGAATTCTATCGATGAAATGATTGTTCGCTCAGTGATTAGCTGTGATACAGACTTCGGCGTTTGTAAGTTCTGTTACGGTCGTGATTTGGCTCGTGGTCATATCATTAACCAAGGCGAAGCGATTGGTGTTGTTGCTGCTCAGTCAATTGGTGAGCCAGGAACACAGCTTACGATGCGTACTTTCCACATCGGTGGTGCGGCATCACGAGCTTCTGCAGAGAACAATGTTCAAGTTAAGAACTCTGGTACGCTTAAGTTACACAACGCTAAGTTTGTAACTAACAGCAACGGCAAATTGGTAATTGTTTCTCGTTCTTCTGAACTTGCAATTATTGATGAGCTTGGCCGTGAGAAAGAACGTTATAAGGTTCCTTACGGTACAGTTCTTGAGAAATTGGAAGATGATGGTGTTGCTGCTGGCGAAATTATCGCTAAGTGGGATCCGCATACTCACCCAATTATCACTGAAGTGGCGGGTAGTATTAAGTTCGTAGATATGATTGAAGGTGTCACTATGACACGTCAAACAGACGAACTAACGGGTCTATCTTCAATCGTAGTGCTTGAAGTTGGTCAACGTCCAACAGCTGGTAAAGAGATGCGTCCGATGATCCGTCTAGTTGCTGCTGATGGTAGCGATTTGATGATCCCCGGTACTGAAGTACCAGCGCAATACTTCTTGCCTGGACAAGCGATTGTTAACCTTGACGATAACGCACCAATTAACGTTGGTGATGCATTAGCACGTATTCCTCAAGAATCTTCAAAGACTCGCGATATTACCGGTGGTCTACCACGCGTTGCGGACTTATTTGAAGCGCGTAAGCCAAAAGAGCCTGCTATTCTTGCTGAAGTATCGGGAACTATCTCGTTCGGTAAAGAAACCAAAGGTAAGCGTCGTCTAGTTATCACCCCAGCTGATGGTGGTGAGCACTATGAAGAGATGATCCCTAAGTGGCGTAACCTTAACGTGTTCGAAGGTGAAAAAGTTGAACGCGGTGAAGTTATTGCTGATGGTGCAGAAGCAGCTCACGACATTCTACGTCTACGTGGTATCCACAATGTGGCTAACTACATCGTGAATGAAGTACAGGACGTTTACCGTCTACAGGGCGTTAAGATCAACGATAAGCACATTGAGGTGATCATTCGCCAGATGCTGCGTAAGTGTGAGATCGTAGACGCTGGTGATAGTGAATTCCTACCGGGTGAACAGGCGGAAGTTTCTCGCGTTAAGATCGCCAACCGCGAACTTGAAGCGCAGGGTAAGCAGCCAGCAACATTCGAGCGTGAACTTCTTGGTATTACCAAGGCGTCACTAGCAACAGAATCGTTCATCTCTGCAGCATCGTTCCAGGAGACCACTCGTGTTCTTACTGAAGCGGCTGTTGGTGGTAAGAGCGATAAGTTACGTGGTCTAAAAGAGAACGTAATTGTTGGTCGTCTAATCCCTGCTGGTACGGGTTACTCATACCACCAGAAGCGTGCTGAAGCTGCAGTTAAACCTGCGGCTTCTGAAGCGCCAGCGATTAGCGCAAGTGAAGCTGAGCAGAATCTTGCTGATCTACTTAATCTTGCTGGCAGCAACGATTAATCGGTGCTGAAAAGTAAATAGATTGTAAAAAAGGCGCGTTTAGCGCCTTTTTTTTACTTTAAATCGGTTAAAAGTTGTCTATTTCTTGACAGATACTCCATACACTTCTAAAATTTCGCGTCCCACACCTGTGGGATATAGATTTTTCACACCTTACTGTTGATTTAGTCAACTGATTCGGAGCTATACATGGCAACTGTAAACCAGTTGGTACGTAAGCCTCGCGCACCGAAAGTCGATAAGACTAACGTTCCTGCGCTAGCTGCGTGTCCACAAAAGCGTGGTGTTTGTACTCGCGTATATACAACAACACCTAAAAAACCTAACTCTGCACTACGTAAAGTAGCTCGTGTGCGTCTAACTAACGGTTTCGAAGTTACTTCGTACATCGGCGGTGAAGGCCACAACCTGCAGGAACACAGCGTAATTCTAATCCGTGGCGGTCGTGTAAAAGACTTACCGGGTGTGCGTTACCACACTGTACGCGGCGCATTAGACTGTGCTGGTGTAAGTGAACGTCGTCAAGGTCGTTCTAAGTACGGTGCTAAGCGTCCTAAGTCTTAACGTTTTCCGTTAAGTAAGGCCAAGCTAGTTTTTATTGAGATTCCAGTTTTGGGGTCCCTGAAGCATACGGAGAAATTGTTATGCCAAGACGTCGCGTTGTAGGACAACGTAAAATCCTACCAGATCCAAAGTTCAAAAGTGAGTTGCTGGCTAAGTTCATCAACGTCATTATGCAGGACGGCAAAAAGTCGACTGCAGAAAAAATTATCTACAAGGCACTAGATACTGCGTCTGAAAAGAAAGGCGAAGATCATTTAGTAATCCTTGAAGCAGCCCTGGACAACGTACGTCCATCAGTCGAGGTTAAATCTCGTCGTGTTGGTGGTTCTACTTACCAGGTACCATGTGAAGTTCGTCCAGTGCGTCGTAACGCACTAGCGATGCGCTGGTTGGTTGAAGCTGCACGTAAGCGTGGTGAAAAATCTATGGCTTTACGTCTAGCAGGTGAAATGTTAGACGCATCTGAAAACAAAGGTACTGCTGTTAAGAAGCGCGAAGACGTGCATCGTATGGCAGAAGCAAACAAAGCGTTTGCTCATTACCGCTGGTAATATCTTGGCGTGGGTTATACCCCACGCCTTACTTGCATTGCTAACACTCAGATTAAGCTAAGAGGGTATAAATCGTGGCTCGTACAACTCCAATTGAGCGCTACCGTAATATCGGTATCTGTGCTCATGTTGATGCTGGTAAAACCACTACAACTGAACGTGTTCTGTTCTACACTGGCTTATCTCATAAGATCGGTGAAGTTCATGATGGCTGTGCCACTATGGATTGGATGGAACAAGAGCAGGAACGTGGTATTACCATCACCTCAGCCGCAACGACTACTTTCTGGCGCGGAATGGATGCGCAGTTCACTGAGCACCGCATAAACATCATCGACACTCCAGGTCACGTTGACTTCACTATTGAAGTAGAACGTTCTTTGAGAGTACTTGATGGTGCTGTGGTTGTTTTTTGTGGCTCATCAGGGGTAGAACCTCAATCTGAGACTGTTTGGCGACAAGCTGATAAGTATCATGTGCCGCGCTTAGTGTTCGTCAATAAGATGGACCGCGCAGGTGCAAACTTTGATAGCGTAGTCGACCAGATCCGTAATCGCCTTGGTGCGACTTGTGTACCGATTCAAATGAATATTGGTGCGGAAGAGGATTTTAACGGTGTTATCGATTTGATCAAAATGAAAGCGATTAACTGGTCTGAAGAAGATCAGGGAATGACTTTCTCTTATGAAGCTATCCCAGAGCATTTAGCCGAGAAAGCGGCAGAAATGCGCGAGTATTTGGTTGAGAGTGCAGCTGAAGCGACAGAAGAATTGATGGAAAAGTACCTAGAAGATGGGGAACTTTCAGAAGATGAGATCAAAAAGGCACTACGTATACGCACCTTAAACAATGAAATCGTATTGGCAACCTGTGGTTCTGCATTTAAGAACAAGGGTGTACAAGCGGTTCTTGATGCTGTGGTAGATTTTCTGCCATCGCCTGTCGAAGTTCCCGCAATTAAGGGGATTGATGACAATGAAGAAGAGACTTGTCGTCAAGCTGACGATAATGCTCCATTTGCGGCGTTAGCATTTAAGATTGCAACAGACCCATTCGTGGGTACCTTAACCTTTATTCGTGTTTATTCAGGCGTATTGGAGTCAGGTGCTGGCGTTTATAACTCTGTTAAGCAAAAGCGTGAACGTATTGGTCGTATGGTGCAAATGCACGCTAATGATCGTCAAGAGATTAAAGAAGTGCGCGCTGGCGACATCGCAGCTCTTATTGGTCTTAAAGACGTGACTACTGGCGATACATTATGCGATATCGATCACAAAGTAATTCTAGAGCGCATGGAGTTTCCTGAGCCTGTAATTACTATCGCTGTTGAACCAAGAACCAAGGCAGACCAGGACAAGATGGGGATGGCATTGCAAAAACTTGCAATGGAAGATCCGTCATTCCGTGTTGAGACTGATGAAGAATCGGGACAAACACTGATCTCTGGTATGGGTGAGCTACACTTAGACATCATCGTAGACCGTATGCGTCGCGAGTTCGGTGTTGAATGTAATGTAGGTAAACCACAAGTTGCATATCGTGAGACTATCCGCAAAACAGTGGAAGTCGAAGGTAAATTCGTACGTCAATCTGGTGGTCGAGGTCAATTCGGTCACGTTTGGTTGAAACTAGAGCCTCAAGAAGAAGGTTTTGGTTACGAATTCGTCAACGACATTGTTGGTGGTGTGGTTCCTAAGGAATACATCCCAGCAGTTGATAAGGGTATTCAAGAGCAGATGAAGAGCGGTGTATTAGCTGGCTTCCCTGTTCTCGACATAAAGGTTACTTTGTATGACGGTTCATATCATGATGTGGACTCGAACGAAATGGCCTTTAAAGTCGCTGGTTCAATGGGCTTTAAAAAGGGTGCGCTTGAAGCAGACCCTGCCTTACTTGAACCTTGCATGAAAGTTGAAGTTACAACACCTGAAGATTATATGGGTGATGTGGTCGGAGACTTGAACCGTCGTCGTGGCCTTATTGAAGGTATGGATGATGGCATTGCAGGTGTTAAACTTGTGCATGCAACAGTACCGTTATCTGAAATGTTCGGTTATGCAACCGACTTGCGCTCTGCTAGTCAGGGACGTGCCTCATACTCTATGGAGTTTTTGAAGTACTCTGATGCACCGCAAAATGTTACTAAAGCAATAATAGAGGCCAGAGGCTAAACTGTCTCACTCTATTGTTGATATACTTAATTGCTATTGCTCGGTTTTAAGCCGAGCATTTTCTGAAAAGAAAGGAATATATCGTGGCTAAAGAAAAATTTGAACGCGTAAAACCGCATGTTAACGTTGGTACTATCGGACACGTTGACCATGGTAAAACTACTCTAACTGCTGCTATCTCTTCTGTGTTAACGAAGACTTACGGTGGTACTAAGCGTGACTTCGCACAGATCGATAACGCTCCAGAAGAGCGTGAGCGCGGTATTACAATTAATACTTCTCACATCGAATATGATACTCCATCACGTCACTACGCACACGTAGATTGTCCAGGTCACGCCGATTATGTTAAAAACATGATCACTGGTGCTGCACAGATGGACGGCGCAATCCTAGTAGTTGCTTCTACAGATGGTCCAATGCCACAAACTCGTGAGCACATCCTGCTTTCACGTCAGGTTGGCGTACCATTCATCATCGTATTCATGAACAAGTGTGACATGGTTGATGACGAAGAGCTTCTAGAGCTAGTAGAAATGGAAGTTCGTGAACTTCTAACTGAATATGACTTCCCAGGTGATGACTTACCAGTTATCCAAGGTTCTGCGCTTAAAGCCCTTGAAGGCGAGCCAGAGTGGGAAGCTAAGATCCTTGAGCTTGCAGAAGCACTAGATACTTATATTCCTGAGCCAGAGCGTGCTATCGATGGTGCATTCATTCTTCCAATCGAAGATGTTTTCTCAATCGCTGGTCGTGGTACTGTTGTTACTGGTCGTGTAGAGCGCGGTATCATCAAAGTTGGTGAAGAAGTAGAAATCGTTGGTATCAAAGATACAACTAAGTCTACTTGTACTGGTGTTGAAATGTTCCGTAAGCTTCTTGACGAAGGTCGTGCCGGCGAGAACTGTGGTGTTCTTCTACGTGGTATCAAGCGTGAAGACGTTGAACGTGGTCAAGTATTGGCTGCACCTGGTTCAATCACTCCACACACTACTTTCAAGTCAGAAATCTATGTTCTGTCTAAAGAAGAAGGCGGACGTCACACTCCATTCTTCAAAGGCTACCGTCCACAGTTCTACTTCCGTACAACTGACGTAACCGGTACTATCGAATTGCCAGAAGGCGTAGAGATGGTAATGCCTGGTGACAACGTAGCTATGACAGTAACTCTTATTGCTCCAATCGCGATGGACGAAGGTTTACGCTTCGCAATCCGTGAAGGTGGCCGTACAGTTGGTGCTGGTGTTGTAGCTGAGATCGTTGCTTAATTAGCAATCGTCTTAACTCGATACTGAAAAAGGCAGCTTAGGCTGCCTTTTTTGTTGCCTGAAGAAAAGTGAGGGCAGGGCTAGCATTCCAGATCTGACTGTGTATAATGACGCCACTTTGTTGAAATGAGTCAATTTGACGGTATTTCACACAACGGGCTTGATCTCAGCGATGAAATCAGTATAATAGCCCCTCGCCTTAACCATTAGGCGATTTAAATTGGTCTGCCCTCGGGTTTGACGTAAAAAAAACAGCGACTCCGATTGTGAGTCGAACGGTTAAATCATCTCACTCTGCTTTTTCTATAAGGAAAATTGCTAGAGGGTGGTTTTTTTGTGTACATTTTAGGAGCTCTGGTCAATGCAGAACCAAAGAATCCGTATCCGCTTAAAAGGATTTGATCATCGTTTGATTGATCAGTCTACTGCGGAAATCGTTGAAACTGCTAAGCGTACCGGCGCGCAGGTTCGTGGTCCAATTCCACTACCAACGCGTAAAGAACGTTATACCATTTTGACTTCTCCACACGTTAATAAAGATGCACGTGATCAGTACGAACTACGTACTCACAAGCGTCTTGTTGACATCGTTGAGCCGACTGAAAAGACTGTAGACGCACTTATGCGTTTAGATCTTGCGGCTGGTGTTGACGTTCAGATTAGCTTGGGTTAATTGAGATCCTTAGAAGAGGTTTGAGAGATGGCTATCGGTCTTATCGGTCGTAAAGTAGGTATGACTCGCATCTTCAATGAAGATGGCGCGTCGGTACCTGTAACAGTAATTGAAATTGCTGCTAACCGCGTAACCCAAGTGAGAACTTTGGATACAGATGGTTACCGTGCACTTCAAGTTACTACTGGTACCAAAAAAGCTAATCGCATCACTAAACCAGAAGCAGGTCACTTTGCTAAGGCAGGCGTTGAAGCCGGTCGTGGTTTATGGGAAATGCGTTTGGCAGATGGTGAAGGCGAGGGCATCGAAGTTGGTGCTGAGCTTAATGTAGATATCTTCGCTGACATAGCGAAAGTTGATGTTACTGGTCAATCTAAGGGTAAGGGCTTCCAAGGCGGTATTAAGCGCTGGAACTTCGCTACTCAAGATGCAACACATGGTAACTCACTGGCACATAGAGCTAACGGTTCTATTGGTCAAAACCAAACACCTGGTCGCGTTTTCAAAGGTAAGAAAATGTCTGGCCACATGGGTGCAGAGCGTGTTACGACACAGAATCTAGAAGTAATTCGTGTAGATGCTGAACGTAACCTGCTTTTGGTTAAGGGTGCAGTTCCAGGCGCTACTAATGGCGACCTGATCATCAAACCAGCTGTTAAAGCTTAAGGTCTGAGGAGATAGTAATGGAATTGGTATTGAAAGACGCACAGAGTGCTCTTGAAGTTTCCGAAGCTACCTTTGGCCGTGACTTTAATGAAGCACTGGTTCATCAGGTAGTTGTAGCTTACGCTGCAAACGCGCGTCAGGGCACTCGTGCTCAAAAGACTCGCGCAGAAGTAACTGGCTCTGGCAAGAAGCCATGGCGCCAAAAAGGTACTGGCCGCGCACGTGCTGGTACTGTTAAAGGCCCAATCTGGCGTGGCGGTGGCGTAACATTCGCTGCTAAAACACAAGATCACAGCCAAAAAGTTAACAAAAAGATGTACCGCGGAGCGCTGAAAAGCATTTTCTCTGAATTGGTACGTCAAGACCGTCTTATCGTTGTTGAGTCATTTGGCGTTGAAGCTCCTAAAACTAAAGAGCTAAAAGCTAAACTGAACGAAATGCAACTTGAAGACGTGTTGATTGTTACTCCAGAAGTTGACGAGAACTTGTTCTTAGCTGCTCGTAACTTGTACAAAGTTGACGTACGTGATGTTGCTGGTATTGATCCAGTTAGCCTTATCGCATTCAACAAAGTACTCGTAACCGCTGAAGCTATTAAGCAAATCGAGGAGATGCTGGGATGATAAGCGAAGAACGTTTGTTAAAAGTTATTCTTGCTCCACACATCTCTGAAAAGAGCACTGTGAATGCAGAGAAGAACAATACAGTTGTTTTCCGTGTAGCTATCGATGCAACTAAAGCTGAAGTTAAAGCTGCAGTAGCACAGCTATTCGAAGTTGAAGTCGATTCAGTTCGCACTTTGGTTAACAAAGGTAAAACTAAACGCACCGGCGCCCGTGTTGGCCGTCGTAGCGATTGGAAAAAAGCCTATGTTACTCTAGCTGAAGGTGCTGACATCGATTTCGTCGGCGGCGCTGAATAAGGCAAAGGAGAATTATCATGGCAGTTATTAAGTGTAAGCCAACCTCTCCAGGTCGTCGCCACTTAGTTAAAGTGGTGAACAGCGATTTGCATAAAGGTAAACCTTTTGCAGGCCTGTTGGCGAAAAAATCAAAAAGTGGTGGCCGTAATAATACGGGTCGTATCACTGTCCGTCACATTGGTGGTGGTCATAAGCAACATTATCGTCTAATCGACTTTAAGCGTAACAAAGACGGTATCCCTGCGAAGGTTGAGCGTTTGGAATATGATCCAAACCGTACAGCTAACATCGCTTTGGTACTATACGCTGATGGTGAGCGTCGTTATATTCTTGCTGCTAAAGGCATGAAAGCTGGTGATAAGATCCAGTCAGGTATCGATGCAGAGATCAAGAGCGGTAACGCACTGCCTCTACGCAATATCCCAGTGGGTAGCGTAGTACACGCAGTAGAAATGAAGCCTGCTAAAGGTGCTCAAATCGCGCGTTCAGCTGGTGCTTATGTACAAGTTATTGCTCGTGATGGCGCATACGCCACTCTACGTCTTCGCTCTGGCGAAATGCGTAAAGTGCCGGTTGATTGCCGCGCGACATTGGGTGAAGTTGGTAATGCCGAGCATATGCTACGCCAGTTAGGTAAAGCAGGTGCTAAACGCTGGAGAGGCGTACGCCCAACAGTTCGTGGTGTTGCAATGAACCCAGTAGATCACCCACATGGTGGTGGTGAAGGCCGTACTTCTGGTGGCCGTCACCCTGTATCACCTTGGGGTCAGCCTACTAAGGGTTATAAGACTCGTAGTAATAAACGCACCGACAAGTACATTGTACGTCGTCGTAATAAAAAGTAAGAGGATTCGCCATGCCACGTTCTCTCAAGAAAGGTCCATTCATTGACCTACACTTGCTGAAGAAGGTAGAGAAAGCGATGGAAGCGGGAGATAAAAAGCCAATTAAAACTTGGTCTCGTCGCTCTATGATCATTCCTAACATGATTGGAATGACCATCGCTGTCCATAATGGTCGTCAGCACGTACCTGTGTTCGTAACTGACGAAATGATCGGCCACAAGCTTGGTGAATTTTCACCAACTCGCACTTATCGCGGCCATGCTGCAGATAAGAAAGCGAAGAAGCGTTAATACGGGAGACATAAGATGGAAGTTTTAGCTAAACATCGTTTTGCCCGTACGTCGCCTCAAAAGTGTCGTTTGGTTGCAGATCAAATCCGTGGACTGCCTGTTGCTAAGGCTCTCGAAATTCTAACTTTCAGCCCTAAGAAAGCTGCAGTACTTGTTAAAAAAGTACTGGACTCTGCTATCGCCAATGCTGAGCACAATGAAGGTGCTGACATTGACGAATTAAGAGTTGGAGCGATTATGATCGATGAAGGTCCAACTATGAAACGTATCATGCCACGTGCCAAAGGCCGTGCTGATCGTATAATCAAGCGTACCAGCCACATTACTGTGGTTGTATCAGATCGCTAGGAGTTAGCAATGGGACAGAAAGTACATCCTAATGGTATCCGTCTGGGTATCACTAAGCCTTGGATCTCGACCTGGTACGCTGACAAGTCAGACTATGCCAATAACTTGAGCAGTGACTGGGAAGTGCGTAAGTTTCTTGAAAAGAAACTTAAGCAAGCATCAGTTTCTAAGATTGTTATCGAGCGTCCAGCAAAGAGTGTTCGCGTTACTATTCACACTGCCCGTCCAGGTGTTGTGATTGGTAAGAAAGGCGAAGACGTTGAGAAGCTACGCAACGCAGTTGCAAAGCTGACTGGTATTCCAGCTCAAATCAACATCGCTGAGATCCGTAAGCCTGAGCTAGATGCTAAGCTTGTTGCCGATGGCATCGCTTCGCAGCTAGAGCGTCGTGTTATGTTCCGTCGTGCTATGAAGCGCGCAGTTCAAAACGCAATGCGTCTTGGTGCTAAGGGTATCAAAGTTGAAGTGAGTGGCCGTCTAGGCGGCGCTGAGATTGCGCGTTCAGAGTGGTATCGTGAAGGTCGTGTACCTTTGCATACACTGCGTGCTGATATCGACTATTCTACTTCTGAGAGTCACACTCAATACGGTGTGATTGGCGTTAAAGTTTGGGTCTTCAAAGGCGAAGTTCTAGACGGCGTTCTACCTCAGCACGAAGAGCCGAAACAGCAGCCGAAGCGTAAGCCTCGCGGTAAATAGGAGAGCTGGCAATGCTGCAACCAAAAAGAATGAAGTTTCGCAAAATGTTCAAGGGCCGTAACCGCGGTCTAGCGAACGGCACTGAAGTTAGCTTCGGTGAATTCGGTTTGAAAGCTGTTGGACGTGGTCGTCTAACTGCTCGTCAAATTGAAGCTGCGCGTCGTGCTATGACACGTCACATTAAACGTCAAGGTCAGATCTGGATTCGCGTATTCCCTGACAAGCCAATTACCTCTAAGCCTCTTGAAGTGCGTATGGGTAAAGGTAAGGGTAACGTTGAATATTGGGTTTGCCAGATTCAACCTGGTAAGGTTCTTTACGAGATGAATGGTGTATCTGAGGAGTTAGCTCGTGAAGCTTTCACCCTAGCTGCTGCTAAACTACCTCTGAAGACTACCTTCGTAACTAAGACGGTGATGTAATGAAAGCGAGCGAACTAACAGAAAAGAGCGTTGAAGAATTGAACGCTGAACTGCTTGGTCTGCTGCGTGAGCAGTTTAATCTGCGTATGCAACACGCCACTGGTCAGTTGACTCAGACTCATCAGCTTAAAATCGTGCGTCGCAACATTGCGCGCGTTAAGACCATTATTACTTCTAAGGCGGGTGCATAATGTCTGATACTATCCGTACTTTGCAAGGTCGAGTACTTAGCGACAAGATGGACAAGTCTATCACTGTAGCTATTGAACGTAAGGTAAAACACCCTTTATACGGTAAGTTTATCAAGCGTACTACTAAGATCCATGCACATGACGAACAAAATCAGTGTAATGCTGGCGATGTCGTGACTATTCGCGAATGTCGTCCGCTGTCTAAGACTAAGTCTTGGACTCTGGTTGAAGTAATAAGAAAAGCTTAATTTTATTAAGCACTTAAACGAACGGCTCCTAAAGTTGGGGCCGTTTTTATTATTAGTACTATCTATTCCTATTTTTAGGTGTTACACTTGCGCGCCAATTTTGACTAAATTAAAGTCAGAATTAGGGTAAAATGTAGCCCCTTTGTGGGATTGTGAAGTAACGATAGCGGAGCACTTAAAATGATCCAAATGCAATCGACTCTAGAAGTCGCCTGTAATAGCGGCGCTCGTAGAGTTCAGTGTATTAAGGTCTTGGGTGGCTCTCATCGTCGTTATGCCGGTATCGGCGACGTCATCAAGGTTTCTGTTAAAGAAGCTATTCCTCGCGGTAAAGCGAAGAAAGGTGATGTATATAACGCGGTGGTAGTCCGTACTAAGAAAGGCGTACGTCGTCCAGACGGTTCTGTCATTCGCTTCGATCGGAACGCAGCGGTATTGCTTAACGCAAACCTTGCACCGATTGGTACTCGTATCTTTGGACCTGTGACACGTGAGCTGCGTACTGAGCAGTTTATGAAGATTGTGTCATTGGCACCAGAAGTACTGTAAGGAGCTTCAAAATGGCAGCTAAAATACGTCGTCAAGACGAAGTAATTGTACTAGCAGGTAAAGACCAGGGTAAACGCGGTA
Source organism: Shewanella sp. 0m-6 (assembly GCF_052977325.1). Lineage (NCBI taxonomy): Bacteria > Pseudomonadati > Pseudomonadota > Gammaproteobacteria > Alteromonadales > Shewanellaceae > Shewanella > Shewanella sp. 0m-6. The sequence continues at coordinate 19,544 of NZ_JBRIMD010000030.1, read as the reverse complement.
AGGTTTCTCAGGTTCTTCCAACTGGTAAATTAATTGTAGAAGGTCTTAACCTTGTCAAGAAACACCAAAAGCCAAACCCACAATTGGGCGTAGCTGGCGGTATTGTTGAGCAAGAAGCACCGATACAAGCATCAAACGTAGCGATTTTCAACTCTGCCACTGGCAAAGCTGATCGCGTTGGTTTCCGATTTGAAGACGGCAAAAAAGTTCGTTTCTTTAAGTCGAACAGTGAACTCGTTAAGTAATTTGGAGTAAACGATGGCGAAACTGCATGATAAATACAAAGAGACTGTTAGTCCTGAACTTGTAACCAAGTTTGGTTTTACCAGTGTCATGCAAGTCCCTCGGATTGAAAAGATCACCCTTAATATGGGTGTTGGCGAAGCAGTAGCAGATAAGAAAGTTATGGAGCATGCGCTTCGTGACATGACTGCTATCGCTGGTCAGAAGCCAGTAGTGACTGTAGCTCGTAAGTCAGTTGCTGGTTTTAAAATCCGTGAAGGCTACCCAATTGGCTGTAAGGTTACACTGCGCGGTGAGCGTATGTGGGAATTCTTAGAGCGTTTAGTTGATATCGCGATCCCTCGTATTCGTGACTTCCGTGGTTTGAGCGCTAAGTCGTTCGATGGCCGTGGTAACTATGCGATGGGCGTACGTGAGCAAATCATCTTCCCAGAGATCCAATACGATAAAATCGATAAGATCCGCGGTATGGATATTGTAATCACTACTTCTGCGACGAATGATGAAGAAGGCCGAGCTTTGCTCGAAGGCTTTAACTTCCCATTCAAGAAATAAGGGTAGCGTAATGGCAAAAAGTTCAATGAAAGCACGTGAAGCAAAACGTGCACAGCTCGTAGCAAAGTTCGCTGAAAAGCGCGCTGCACTTAAAGCTATCATTAGCAGTCCAGCAACATCTGATGATGATCGTTGGGATGCAGTACTTAAGTTACAAGCTCTACCACGTGACTCTAGCGCGGCGCGTCAGCGCAATCGCTGTAGTCAAACTGGTCGCCCACATGGTTTCCTACGTAAATTCGGCCTTAGCCGTATTAAATTACGTGAAGCAACTATGCGCGGTGAAGTTCCTGGTCTACGCAAGGCCAGCTGGTAAGCACTTGTCACGGAGTAAGCTAATATGAGCATGCAAGATCCTATTGCGGATATGTTAACACGTATTCGTAACGGCCAAGCTGCTAAACACGTATCTGTGAAGATGCCTTCTGCTAAGCTTAAAATCGCTATCGCGAAAATGCTTAAAGAAGAAGGTTATATCACTGACTACGCCGTAGCAGATGAAGCCAAGCCTGAATTGGAAATCACTTTAAAGTATTTCCAAGGTCAGCCAGTCGTTGAGACTATCCAGCGCGTTAGCCGTCCTGGTCTTCGTATTTACAAAGGTAAAAACGAACTTCCAAAGGTTATGGGCGGACTGGGTGTCGCTATTGTGTCCACTTCTCAAGGTTTGATGACTGATCGTACTGCCCGCCAAAATGGCATGGGCGGGGAAGTTATCTGCTACGTAGCATAAGGAGCTAGCAATGTCTCGTGTCGCAAAAGCACCAGTCGCTATCCCTGCAGGCGTAGAAGTGACTTTAAACGAACAAACTATCACCGTAAAAGGTACTAAAGGTAGTTTGACTCGAGTTATTAACTCTGACGTTTCTGTTGTTGTTGAAGACAATGAAATCAAGTGTTCACCAGTTGAAAGCGCTAAAACCGCTGCTCAAGCTGGTACAGCTCGTGCATTAATCAACAACATGGTTGTTGGTGTTACTGACGGTTTCGTTAAGAAGCTACAGTTAGTTGGTGTTGGTTACCGTGCAAAACTTGCCGGTAAAGATATCGATTTGACTCTAGGTTTTTCACATCCTTTGGTTCACAAACTTCCTGACGGCGTAACAGCTGAATGTCCATCACAAACTGAAATCGTACTTTCTGGTACTGATAAGCAGTTGATCGGACAAGTAGCAGCTGAGATTCGCGGTTACCGTCCACCAGAGCCTTACAAAGGTAAAGGTGTTCGCTATGCTGACGAACAAGTACGCCGTAAAGAGGCTAAGAAGAAGTAAGGTAATACGATATGGATAAGAAAACATCTCGCTTACGCCGCGCTCTACGTGCCCGTAAGAAGATCCAAGAGCTGGGCGTTAATCGTCTGGTTGTACATCGTACACCACGTCACACTTACGCTCAGGTCATTAGCCCTGAAAACGTAGTGTTGGCGGCAGCTTCTACTGCTGAAAAAGCAGTAACCGAGCAGCTAAAGTACACAGGTAACGTAGATGCAGCTAAAGTAGTGGGTAAAACCGTTGCTGAGCGCGCTATCGAAAAAGGCGTAGCTGTAGTTGCATTCGATCGTTCCGGCTTCAAGTATCACGGACGCGTTGCTGCATTAGCAGACGCTGCTCGTGAAGCTGGCCTCAAGTTCTAAGGAATGATGAAAAATGGCTAAATTTGAAGCTCAACAGCAAAAAGACGATCTGCAAGAGAAATTAGTTGCAGTAAATCGTGTTTCTAAAGTAGTTAAAGGCGGACGTATCTTTAGCTTCACTGCACTAACTGTAGTGGGTGATGGTAACGGTAAAGTCGGTTATGGCTATGGTAAAGCGCGTGAAGTACCAGCAGCAATTCAGAAAGCAATGGAAAAGGCTCGCCGTAACATTGTAAACGTTGAATTGAACAATGGTACTTTGCACCACCCTGTAAAGGGTCGTCACACTGGTTCACGTGTTTACATGCAACCAGCCTCTGACGGTACCGGTATTATTGCCGGTGGCGCAATGCGTGCCGTATTGGAAGTAGCAGGCGTTCATAACGTTCTGTCAAAAGCATACGGTTCTACTAACCCGATTAACATCGTTCGCGCTACTGTCGATGCGTTGGTGAATATGAAATCACCTTCACAAATCGCAGCTAAGCGTGGCCTGAATGTTACTGAAATTCGAGGTTAATGCACCATGGCTACTAAAACACTTAAAGTAACTCAGACTAAAAGTTCAATCGGCCGCTTACCAAAGCACCGTGCAACTTTGACAGGTCTTGGTCTACGCCGCATTAATCACACTGTTGAACTAGAAGATACTCCTTCAGTTCGCGGTATGATTAACAAGGTTTACTACATGGTTTCGGTGGAGGAAGTATAAGATGCGTCTAAATACTCTATCACCTGCTGCAGGTGCTAAGTCAGCAGCTAAGCGTGTAGGTCGCGGTATCGGTTCAGGCACTGGTAAAACTTGTGGCCGTGGTCACAAAGGCCAGAAGTCTCGTTCTGGTGGCGGCGTTCGCGTCGGTTTCGAGGGTGGTCAAATGCCACTTAAGATTCGTTTGCCTAAGTTTGGTTTTACCTCGCGTAAAGCGTTGGTATCTGCTGAAATTCGCATTAGCGAGTTGGCTAAAGTTAACGGTGATGTTATCGACCTAAATGCGCTGAAAGATGCGAATCTAGTTACTCGCAACATACAGTTTGCTAAAATCGTTCTTTCAGGTACCATTGAGCGCCCTGTGACCGTTAAAGGTCTGAAGGTAACCCAAGGTGCACGTGCAGCTATTGAAGCTGCCGGTGGCAAGATCGAGGAATAATACGTCGATGGCAAAACCAGGACTTGATTTAAAAAGCGCGAAAGGCGGTTTATCAGAATTGAAAACCCGTCTCCTGTTCGTGATTGGTGCAATTATCGTCTTTAGAGCCGGTTCGTTTGTACCAATTCCTGGTATTGACGCTGCTGTATTAGCAGAGCTGTTTAATCAGCAAAAGGGGACCATCCTAGGCATGTTTAACATGTTCTCTGGTGGTGCCCTTGAACGTGCCTCTATCTTCGCATTAGGTATCATGCCGTATATTTCGGCATCGATCATAATGCAGTTGTTGACTGTGGTTCATCCTGCACTTGCTGAATTGAAAAAAGAAGGCGAGTCGGGAAGAAAGAAAATCAGTCAATATACTCGATACGGCACATTGGTCCTGGGTACGTTCCAGGCAATCGGTATCGCAACAGGTCTACCAAACTTGGTTCCAGGGTTAGTTGTTAACCTAGGATTCAGTTTCTACTTCGTTGCTGTAGTGAGCTTAGTGACAGGAACAATGTTCCTAATGTGGCTAGGTGAGCAAATTACCGAAAGAGGCATAGGTAACGGTATCTCGATTCTTATTTTCGCAGGTATTGTTGCTGGTCTGCCATCTGCTATCGGCCAAACAGCCGAGCAGGCGCGTCAAGGCGACTTGAATGTACTAGTATTGTTGTTGCTAGCAGTGATTGTTTTCGCTGTTACTTATTTTGTGGTTTTCGTTGAGCGTGGACAACGTCGTATCGTTGTTAACTATGCAAAGCGTCAGCAGGGCCGTAAGGTTTTTGCAGCGCAGAGCACTCACTTACCGCTTAAGATTAATATGGCTGGTGTAATCCCGCCTATTTTTGCGTCCAGCATCATTTTGTTCCCAGGCACACTGGCTCAGTGGTTTGGTCAAAATGAGTCCATGTCATGGTTAAGTGATTTTTCACTGGCTGTGTCACCAGGACAACCGCTGTACTCATTATTATATGCAACAGCGATTATTTTCTTCTGTTTCTTCTATACTGCGTTGGTATTTAACCCTCGCGAAACAGCTGATAACTTGAAGAAGAGTGGTGCGTTTATTCCCGGGATTCGTCCTGGAGAACAGACTTCGCGTTATATTGATAAAGTTATGACCCGCCTAACATTAGCTGGCGCGTTATATATAACCTTTATCTGCTTAATTCCGGAGTTCATGTTAATTGCGTGGAAAGTACAGTTCTATTTTGGCGGTACTTCACTACTAATTATGGTAGTCGTAATCATGGACTTCATGGCTCAGGTTCAGACGCATATGATGTCTCATCAGTATGAGTCTGTAATGAAGAAGGCTAACTTGGTAAACAAAGCGAATTTAGATCGCTTTGGTCGCTAAGATAGCAATCTCGGAGTGATGAAATGAAAGTTCGAGCTTCCGTGAAGAAGATCTGCCGTAACTGCAAGATCGTAAAGCGTAGTGGCGTTGTACGTGTGATTTGTGTTGAACCTAAACACAAACAGCGTCAAGGCTAAACAAAAATTGACCAGCCCAGTCCGGGCTGGTCAAAATATTATTTGCTAAATTGTCGTCTGTCGAGTATCCTACCGGGCTTTTCACAGATGACCTTTAACTTAAGGAGTGCATAGTGGCCCGTATCGCTGGCATTAACATTCCTGATCAAAAGCATACAGTCATTGCATTGACTGCTATCTACGGCATCGGTCGTACTCGCGCACAAGCTATTTGCGCGGCTACTTCTATTGCTGAAGATGCTAAGATCAAGGAATTGAGCGAAGCTCAAATTGATACTCTACGCGAAGAAGTTGCCAACTACATTGTAGAAGGTGATTTACGTCGTGAAGTTTCCATGAACATCAAGCGTCTTATGGACCTTGGTTGTTACCGTGGCCTTCGCCATCGTCGTAGCCTTCCCCTTCGTGGGCAACGTACTAAGACCAATGCGCGTACGCGTAAAGGTCCACGTAAACCAATCAGAAAGTAACGGGGTAATCCAGAATGGCTAAAGTTCCGTCACGTTCTCCGCGTAAGCGTGTACGTAAACAGGTTGCTGATGGTATGGCGCATATCCATGCGTCTTTCAACAACACAATTATTACCATTACAGATCGTCAAGGTAACGCACTATCTTGGGCAACTTCTGGTGGTTCAGGTTTCCGTGGTTCACGTAAATCTACCCCATTTGCTGCACAGGTTGCTGCTGAGCGTGCAGGTACTGCTGCTCAGGACTACGGTGTTAAAAACCTAGAAGTTTTTGTGAAGGGTCCAGGTCCAGGACGCGAATCAGCGATTCGTGCACTAAACTCGGTTGGTTATAAGATTACTAACATTACCGATGTGACGCCTATCCCTCATAATGGTTGTCGTCCTCCTAAGAAACGTCGCGTTTAATTCGTCGTTTTTAATAGGATAGTTGGAGAAAGAACATGGCAAGATACTTGGGTCCAAAGCTCAAGCTCAGCCGCAGAGAAGGTACAGACCTTTTCCTAAAAAGCGGCGTGAGAGCAATCGATTCGAAGTGTAAGCTTGAAACTGCACCTGGACAACACGGCGCTCGTAAGACCCGTCTGTCTGAGTATGGTGTTCAGCTACGCGAGAAACAAAAAGTTCGTCGTATTTATGGTGTGCTAGAAAAGCAATTCCGTAACTACTACAAAGATGCTGCACGTACTAAAGGTAACACTGGTGAAAACCTACTTACTCTTTTAGAAACCCGTCTAGATAACGTTGTTTATCGCATGGGCTTTGGTGCAACACGCGCTGAATCACGTCAGCTAGTTAGCCATAAGTCAATTATGGTTAATGGTAGCGTCGTTAACATTCCATCATTCAAAGTGTCTGCGAATGATGTAGTGAGCGTTCGTGAAAAGTCTCGCACTCAAGCTCGTATTAAAGCGGCTTTAGAAGTGTCGGCTCAACGCGAAAAGCCAACATGGGTTGAAGTTGACAACACTAAGATGGAAGGTGCTTTCAAGCGCATTCCTGAGCGTAGTGATTTGTCTGCGGAAATTAACGAACAGCTGATCGTCGAACTTTACTCTAAGTAAGGTTAAAACAAAAGAGAGGACACAATGCAGGGTTCTGTTACAGAATTTCTTAAACCGCGTCTCGTTGATATCGAGCAGGTTAATCCAACACGTGCCAGGGTTACACTGGAGCCGCTTGAGCGTGGTTTTGGTCACACTCTAGGTAACGCGTTGCGTCGTATCCTATTGTCGTCTATGCCAGGCTGCGCGGTTACCGAAGTAGAGATTGATGGTGTACTGCATGAATACAGTAGCAAGGAAGGCGTGCAAGAGGATATCCTTGAGATACTATTAAACCTTAAAGGTTTGGCAGTAGTTATCGAAGGGAAAGACGAAGCTATGCTTACGCTAAGTAAGTCAGGCGCAGGCCCTGTTACTGCAGCAGATATCACGCATGATGGTGATGTTACTATCATGAATCCTGACCATGTTATCTGTCATTTGACAGGTAATAATGACGTCAGCATGCGTATCCGCGTAGAGCGTGGTCGTGGTTATGTACCGGCTTCTGCCCGTGCACAAACCGAAGACGATGATCGCCCTATCGGCCGTTTGTTGGTTGATTCTTCGTTCTCACCTGTTGCTCGCATTGCATACAATGTAGAAGCAGCTCGTGTTGAGCAGCGTACAGACTTAGACAAACTCGTTATTGATATGACCACAAATGGTACTATCGATCCTGAGGAAGCTATCCGTCGCTCTGCAACAATTCTTGCTGAACAGCTAGATGCGTTTGTTGAGTTACGTGATGTGACTGAGACTGCACCAGTAGAAGAGAAGCCGGAGTTCGATCCGATATTGTTGCGTCCTGTCGACGATTTAGAGCTAACTGTACGTTCAGCCAACTGTTTGAAGGCTGAAGCGATTCATTACATCGGCGATCTGGTACAACGCACTGAAGTTGAGCTGCTTAAGACTCCTAACTTAGGTAAGAAATCTCTTACTGAAATTAAGGATGTTTTAGCGTCTCGCGGACTGTCGTTAGGTATGCGTCTGGAAAACTGGCCTCCAGCTAGTTTAGCAGACGACCTTTAAGTCCAGATTAGTACAGATATAGGTAATAAGGATTAGGTCATGCGCCATCGTAAGAGTGGTCGTCAACTAAACCGTAACAGCAGTCATCGTCAAGCTATGTTCCGTAACATGGCTTGCTCAATAGTTCGTCACGAAGTGATTAAAACTACTGTAGCTAAAGCGAAAGAACTGCGTCGCGTAGTTGAACCTCTAATAACACTTGCTAAGAGTGATAGCGTTGCAAACCGCCGTTTGGCATTTGCTCGTACTCGCGACGCTGAAGTCGTTGGTAAGTTATTTACTGAATTGGGTCCACGTTTCCAGGAACGTCCTGGTGGATATACCCGTATTCTTAAGTGCGGTCTACGTACTGGTGATAAAGCGCCTATGGCGTATATTGAACTAGTAGGTCGTCCTGAAGCAGCTGAAGCTGTTGAAGACACTGCAGAGTAAATAAGTCTTAGTTTTAAAAGGCCGAACAATAGTTCGGCCTTTTTTATGCCTGAAATAAATTAATTTAATATGCTTCCCCTCTTTAGAAACCGCTCGATACTCATTAAGTATAAACATGCGATGATTCAGCGTGGGTCTAATGCTTCTGTAAAAATGATATTGATGGCTCCATGTTTCAGCCATCTTCGGTAACGGTTCCAGCTAGACTTTACCTGCTCCATCCCTCCAGTATATTTTACCTGCTATACCTATATAGCCGTTCAATACTGAGATTCGTAGAGTGTGAATTCAATATATCGGAAAGATGCTTATTCAATGTCAGTACGATGCAAGGTCATGCTGCTCGCAACCAGCTAAGATCATAGTTGGCCTGTTATACCAATCAGTATAAAGATTTGGTCGCTCAGCGAGAGTTTAGCGGCACTGAGACAAGGTCATTAAATGCTCATCGTTAACTGCTCCTGCGTTACTCTACCTCCTATATCCATATAGTCGTGCAGTAATGACATTCACCACATCTGACCTCCAGGGATGGAGGAAATGTCTTATGTATGTCGGGAACATACAAGACCATTTGGTTTGTAACGAGTGAAGAGCGTAGTAATTCTACATTTAAGCTTGTTAACACAGTATTAGAGCTGCTAAAACTCGCTATTCTGGCGCGTTTTTGGCTGCCTACTTCTGCGTTGAACAACTTCACAACGGAGTAACCATTCTTTCAGTTATTCGCCTTGAATTAGTTTGCCAAAAAACGTTCTGAGTAGATCAACTTCTTATACTGATTGGTATTAACGCAGCATTCGCGGCGTTAGCCTTGTTCAAAGTTGAAGTGCAGTACGGAGTATTTATGGCTGCTTACTTCAGTGTTGAATGATGTTTCAAGGGGGCAACAGTCCCATCATGTATTTGACTAGACATAATTTTCCTAAAATACTCTGGTAGAGCGCTTTATTATAGTGATTATAATTATCTCAGGAAGTTTTCAGTTAGCTAACGCCATGAGCCAAGATGTTAGCGATATCCACAGGCTAGTCGTTGCTGATTTGACTGCAATGCTAAGAACATGGAGTATGAATACTCAACGAGAAACGTAAACAGTTTTATCCGCAATATCAATTGATATAAGCAGGTGTTCTACTTAAAGTTAGTTCCTGGCATAATTAAGTAACTATCTGACTGTTCGGACGCATTATTTTTAGGTCACTTAACGCTGAGTGGGGACATAACAACAGTAGAAGCAGATCTTTGATGTGAACCCTATTTAATCGTACTCGATATGCCAAGGTGCTCGTTCGCTTTGTGAAGCGTAATGGTAGGACTGCATATATGTGTTTTTCGGATGCCTTCCTATTGTGCATCTTCCTTTCGAGGGCTATAAAGCTTACTTCAAACCCAATCTCTTCAACCCAAACTTAATCTCAAGCTCAAGCATAACCTGACGCTGCCTCTATTCTTGAGCTCATTTAATACCTCTTTGATACTATTAGTTAGATTTGTAGGAATATCTATTTTTTTGGTTGGTTTCTAGATGTGATTTCTGGCCGTTTTTGATTATGTTGTACTAAGTAGGCCTATATCAGCCTTATCAATACGTTTAGACGATAAATAGCTGCAATGCTGCCCAAAGGTGTCACGGTTGTATAGTGCGTGATAGAGAGCGTTACTGGCGTCCGGATAGCCTAGTGGTTGAACCTTATCTATTTTGATAGATACAAAAAAGCCTTCATGACGAAGGCTTTTTGATTAAGATGATAACGAGCTAGGCTTAGTAACCGCCAGACTTTTGCTCTTGGTTATAATCTAATTTCTCGTGAGATTGGCCCATGGCTTCGGCAACTTCTGGTGGCATGTAGTTTTCATCATGCTTAGCCAGAACTTCAGTCGCTTGAAGTACGCCTGGGGCTGCAAGTACGCCCTGCGCCACAATGCCTTGTCCCTCACGGAATAGATCTGGTAATAGGTCGTCATAAGTTACGATGATTTCACCACCTGCAGCGTCATGTACAGCAAACTCTACATGCAAACTCTCAGGGTCACGTACCATAGAGCCAACGGTTACCATACCGCCGACACGAATACGTTGACCAATCTCAGGCATAACCCCAGTATCTTTCTTACCTTGTACAATTTCAGTGGGTGTAAAGAAAAGGTTCAAGTTTGAATTCAGCGCATATAAAAGCAAAGAAGCGATTGCTGCTACACCGACAATTAGGGCTACAGCAAGGGTAAGGCGTTTTTTACGTCTAGGATTCACTATTTAATACTCCGAGTTTCTTTAAGGCGATCTTCGCGTTGGATCTTCTTTGCGATTTCAACTAATACCTTACGTTTCTGTCTAACACTAAGGACAACCAGGGTACCTAGTGAAAGAAAAGTTACACCATAAGCCAACCATACATAAAAAGCATAGCCGCCCATGTTGAAAAATTCACTAATTGAGTCGAACTGCATTATTTGACCCCTTCTGCTTTAGCAAGTTCACGCACCCATGGACGCATTCCATTTCGTGCTAAAATTTCTGATCTAAATCTCACTAATGTAATCGCACCGATCATTAATCCGAAGCCTGCGATGTTAATCAATAACGGGTATAGCATTTCTGTTGGCATCGTAGATTTTTCTGTGATGCGTATAGTTGAAGGCTGATGTAGTGAGCTCCACCAATCAACAGAGTACTTGATGATTGGAATGTTAATAACACCTACGATTGCTAAGATCCCAGCGGCTCTTGCTGCAAGCACTTTATCTTCAAAAGATGCATATAAAGAGATCACACCCAAGTATAAAAACAACAAGACTAGTTCAGAGGTTAGTCGTGCATCCCATACCCACCAAGTGCCCCACATCGGCTTACCCCACGTTGCCCCCGTAATCAGTGCAATAAAGGTAATCACCGCACCAATAGGTGCAATCGCAGCGGCGGCCCAATCAGCAGATTTTATTTGCCACACTAGACCAATGAATGATGAAGTCGCCATTGCCATGTAAGCGGCCATTGACATCGACGCTGCAGGTACATGGATAAAGATGATTCTATAGCTGTCACCTTGCTGATAATCGGTTGGAGCAAATGCTAAGCCCCATACTGTACCAATACCGATAAAAGAGATGGCAAGCATGGCAAACCAAGGTAGTAGGGTGCCTGAGAGTTTGTAGGCGCGTTCAGGATCCGCGTATGGATGTAACCATTTCCACATTTTAGTTAGTACTCACTCGTAAGGATGCACCAATTGCAAAAGGTGCTAACGTTAATGAACCGACCAGCATTGCGCCAATAATAGCGAGCTGACCATCATAGGGTAAATTCATACCAGCAGCATCAATCGCGCTGGTAGCAAAAATTAAAACAGGAATATATAAAGGCAATATCAATAGGCTTAATAACACGCCGCCTTTACGTAAACCTACAGTTAGAGCTACACCAATGGCTCCCAGTAAACTTAATACCGGTGTACCGAGGGCTAGTGTCGCAATCAATGCGCCATAGCTATTACCGTCTAGATGCAGTAACACTGCTAATAAAGGTGCAACTAAAATTAAAGGTACACCTGTTAATATCCAATGCGCCAGTACTTTAGCCAATACCATCAAAGGTAAAGGTTGAGGACTCAGTAGCATTTGCTCCAAGCTACCATCAGCGTAATCCGCCTTAAATAAACGTTCGAGCGATAGCATTGATGCTAATAGTGCCGCAACCCAAATAATGCCAGGTGCAACGCGTGTTAATACTTGAGGCTCGGGTCCGATGCCAAGTGGGAACAGGGTAACCACTAGGACAAAAAACAGTAGCGGATTGAAAATATCACCGCGATGTCTTATAGCTATCTGCAGATCCCGCTTTAACAGCGTGTTAAACGCTTTGGTATAACTGATACCTTTCTTCATTGCCAAACCTTATACAAAGCGATAATCGAGACGAATTTTACGAAGAATATCATCACCAATCACACCCATATCTTGGTGTGTGGTCAATATTACGCATCCCCCCCGTTTTGCATGGGCTAAAAACAGGTGTTCGAGTTCTTCAACGCCTTTCTTATCGATAGCGGTAAAAGGCTCATCAAGTAGCCATATCTTACAGTTGGTATGCCATAGTCTAGCGAGTGCTGTTCGTCTATGTTGACCTGCTGATAAATGACCTGCGAGCGCTTCTTCAAAACCTGACAGATTGACTTTAGATAGAATTTCACGAGTATCGAATTCATCATACCCACTAATTCTTAAATTGAAGTTAAGATTTTCTTCGGCTGTTAACTCACTTTTAACACCAGCAAGGTGGCCAAGATACAATAACTCATCATTGTACTCGTCACGACAGCGGTTTATGTCTTCACCCTTAAAGTTGATTTGCCCGGCATAGGGGCGAGATAAACCGGCGATAATCCGCAAAAGACTTGTTTTGCCAGCACCGTTAGGACCTTCGATTTGAACGATCTCACCTTCAGAAATATCGAAGCTAAGTTCATCAAATAGAATACGTTCTTCTCTGATGCAGGTTAAGTTATTAGCTGATACCAGTGTTGTTGCTTTTGATTTTTCTACCACTGAGCCCTCTATATCAAGCTGTATGAAAACACAAGAGATACTAACACATACACTTTCAAGCGTTTAGTCTTGCTTGTTGCTAAGTGTCAGCAATTTGATGTAGTTCGAATATTATGTATTTTCTATGAACTTTTTAAACATTTGCTAATATATTAACCTTTTTGAGAGTTATGTCTTGCGAAAACCCCATTGTCGCGATTAATATCACAAAAAGATGCCATTTGTTGAACTTTGTAGTAACCTAGCCGAGATTTAAGAAGTCTGCCGAATTTTATGAGGGCAGCGTGAGCTTTGTTAGAATTTGCATTAGGAACGTATAAAATGAAAAAATTATTAGCACTGACTGCAGCTGCAGCTTTGACTCTGTCTACAAGCGCTTTTGCCCAAGATGGTAAGGCTGTATATGACAAGGCATGTCAAGTATGTCACAGCATGGGTGTTGCTGGCGCGCCAAAGTCACATGACGCAGCGGCATGGGAGCCACGCCTAGCTAAAGGCATGCCAGCTCTAGTATCTTCTGTTAAGTCAGGCCTAAATGCTATGCCACCAGGCGGCATGTGTACTGATTGCTCTGATGAAGATTACACGAAAGCAATCGAGTACATGTCTAAGTAACTTTTAGTTAGACATTAAAAAAAGCCGGCATTAGCCGGTTTTTTTGTACCTGTTATTTGGTCTGCCATGTTGTTAGGCCGGGCTATTAAGATGTTTTATACCAATTAGTATAAAGATTTGGTCGCTCAGCGAGAGTTTAGCGGCACTGAGACAAGGTCATCAAATGCTCCTCGGTAACTGCTCCTGCGTTACTCTACCTCCTATATCCATATAGTCGTGCATTAATGACATTCACCACATCTGACCTCCAGGGATAGAGGAAATGTCTTATGTATGTCGGGAACATACAAGACCATGTGGTTTGCAACGAGTGAAGCGCATAGTTGAACTAGGTTAAGCTCCCTCTTGTTCCATAAGAGTCACAGTATCAGAGCCGCTAAACCTCGCCATTCTGGAGCGTTTTTGGCTGCCTACTTCTGCGTTCAACAACTTCACAAGGGAGCAATCATTCATTCAGTTATTCGCCTTGAATTAATTTACCAAAAAACGTTCTGAGTAGATCAACTTCTTATACAGATTGGTATTAGCCATGCATAGTGAGGTGTAACTTCCTTTATCTTGAGGATCTGAATTGGCAGGCAAGGTATCCGTTTATATATTATCTAATGACTTTGGTGAACAATTTATAGAGTGGGATTTATTTGGGGTTTACGCGTAAGAACCATTCATTAGCTTGAATGAAGAATGTTTATACAAAATACCTGTCGTTAATGGAGCGGGTTTAACCTGACTATTTTGATGATGCTTAAGCTGAAAGGGGAGGCATCATCATCGGTACAATTTCCTGCCTCATAATATAGACATAAAAAAACCGGCTAATGCCGGTTTTCTCATTGGTAATTAGGATTTACTGTACTTGAGTATCTAGTACGAGTTGGCCAGTTTCACCGACTTTAACCATGGCTAGTGTGCCCTGGATATCACCAGTTTGCGCTCTAACGCTGCCATGTTTAGAAAGTACTGCAATGACTTCAACTGCTTTTGCGTCACTCAACTTAACGTTACCACCCATATTGGTGCTGTCGTCTAGCGTGATGGTTACCGGTAGAGACTCAGCAGAAACTTTAGTCGCTGCAAGTGGAACCTTTGGACCTTCAGTTGAACGAGCGAAGATGAATAACATATCAGTGCTAGACACTTTAGCTTGTAGTTCTGGAGAGATGGAGACTTCAACAGTAACAGTTTTAGCGGTTGCATCAGACTTTACATTCTTGTGAGCGTCATCATTTGGCATAACGCCTTCAGAGTTCATTCGCATTTTTGCGCTATCGATAGCGTTCATGATTGCACCACGATCTACGTCGCTGCGGTCGCTATCTAGGATTAGCTGCCATGCGTTAATCGCTTTTTGATAATCAGCTGTGAAGAATGAATCCATACCAACAAGTAATAATGTTGATGGGTCTTCAGCATCAAGTGCTAAAGCCTGATCAACGAGCGCTTGCACTGCTGGGGTCATCTGCTGGTTTGAACGGTAATAAAGCGCAGTGGCTTTAGGACCAAGCAGTTCAGCATGGACGCCGACAAGATCCATCGTCTTATCGAATGCTTTAATTGCATCATCGTAACGATTTGCAGAGATATAAGCGTGGCCTAGGCCAAACCATAATTGACTATTCTCTGGCTCAGCTTGTACTTGCGCTTCCATCATCTCTACACGCTGAGACATGATCTGCTCGGTTGTCTGGCCAGAATGTGGATCATTTGCAGTCATTGGTTGGTCTAGGTTTTTGTATGCACCCAAAGTTGAGTACATGTAACCGCAAATACCAATAATAACTGCAGACATGACTGAAGGCCAAAGAATACTTTTTGGCTTAAGGTTGTTAACGAGTGATTCATCGTTACCTTGTTTCATATCTTGAAGTAAGCTGATTTCGAGCTCTTTCTTTAGTGCGCCAAACTCAGGTTGATCGAGTCGCTCATCTTCAAGTTCTTTCTCTAATGTTGAAAGGCGTTCATTGAATAATTCAAGGTTGGTATCTTTACGAACACCCGCTTCTTCAGCTCTCAGCATACGCTGCTGGCGGAAGTGTGGGAACCAAATTAGCGCTAAGCTAACCAACAGGAATGAGGCTATTAAAATCCAGAATGTGGTCATTATGTCTATTTCACTTTCGTTTGCGAAAAAGCGGATTCACCGCTGAACTAGGGATAAGATTATACGTAAAGATTATTCATTGAACAGTAATATAACCTTAAAAGGTCATAGTTGAGTACTTGTTCACAAATTGATTCTATTTGTAAATCTTATTGAAACTTACGGGAACTTTGTCTGTCAGACCTTAAAATTCCGCTAAATATGCTCGGTTTACAGTGGAATGTGATCTGCAATTGTTTATGTGTGTTTGTTAATAAGATAGGGGAAGAATGCGACAAGTCACCCATATTTGTACGAAATAGGCAGACATTAACAATAGCAAATACTAAACTGAGCTAAAATTTGTACCTTTTAATAGTGTTAACTACTAACACGTATGTAATGATTAAGCGATAGCTTAACAATACATGATTTAGGACTGAGGAAAACCCATGATCCCAGAATTAGGACACTTTTCGCTGATTATCGGCCTGGCATTTGCCATGCTGTTAGCCATCGTTCCTTTAGTAGGTGTAGCTCGTAAAGACCAGTACCTAGTGCGCTATGCTTGGCCACTAAGTTACGGTATGTTCTTCTTTATTCTCTTCTCCGTTATTGCGCTTGGCTATAGCTTTGCCGTCGATGACTTCTCTGTTGCTTATGTAGCACATCACTCGAACTCTGAATTGCCAATCTTCTTTAAGATTGCTGCAGTATGGGGTGGCCATGAAGGTTCTTTGCTATTTTGGGTATTCTCACTAGCAGCTTGGGCCGCGGCAGTTGCACTATTTAGTAAAGGTTTAGAAGAAGTCTTTACTGCACGTGTTCTTGCTGTTCTAGCGATGATCTTAATCGGCTTTACGCTGTTTATGTTGCTAACGTCTAGCCCGTTTGAGCGCCTATTCCCTATTCCTATGGAAGGCCGTGACCTTAACCCAATGTTGCAAGACGTTGGATTGATTTTCCATCCTCCAATGCTTTATCTAGGTTATGTAGGTTTCTCTGTTAGCTTTGCTTTCGCAATAGCAGCATTGATGAGTGGCCGTCTTGATTCTGCTTGGGCTCGTTGGAGCCGTCCATGGACGCTAGCTGCTTGGGTATTCCTGACTGGTGGTATCTCATTGGGTTCTTGGTGGGCTTATTATGAGCTTGGCTGGGGTGGTTGGTGGTTCTGGGATCCAGTTGAGAACGCATCTTTCATGCCTTGGTTGATTGGTACAGCTCTACTTCACTCACTTATCGTAACTGAGAAGCGTGGCGCATTCCGTAACTGGACTGTATTGCTTTCAATCTTTGCATTCTCTTTAAGTTTACTGGGTACCTTCATTGTTCGTTCTGGTGTATTGACTTCAGTTCACTCGTTCGCGGCTGATCCAAGCCGAGGTATGTTCATTCTCTTATTGTTAGGTTTAGCTATTGGTGGTTCACTAACCTTATTCGCCTTTAGAGCGAGTGAGATGAGTAGCCCAGCCCGCTTTGAGCTTAAATCTAAAGAAACGATGCTATTAATCTGTAACCTATTGCTGACAGTTGCTTGCGGTACGGTATTACTTGGTACGTTATATCCACTGCTAATCGATGCATTAGGCATGGGTAAGATTTCTGTAGGCCCTCCATACTTCAACGCAGTATTTGTTCCTATCGTTCTAGTATTATTTGCCTTTATGGGAATTGGCCCGAATATTCGTTGGAAGAAGTCGAAAACGGGTGAACTTAAGCGTCAGATTATTGTTCCAGCAGTGATTGCCACAGTCGTTGGTCTAGCTGCACCTTTCTTGGCTGACGGTGAATTTAATATCTGGGTGGTATTCGGTATTGGTATTGCTGTATGGGTCATGTTGATGACATTCCGTGCCGCATACAACATCGTTAAGACTAAAGATGGTTCTATAGACATGACACGACTAGGTCGTAGTCAGTTAGGGATGATCATCGCTCACCTCGGTATTGCGGTATCAGTAGTAGGTGCCACTATGGTATCTAATTACTCAATAGAGAAGAGTGTACGTATGGGGCCAGGTATCTCTCAGGAGCTTGCGGGATACACATTCAACTATATTGAAACTAAGAATGTAGTAGGTCCTAATTACACTGCGCAGCAAGGTCAGATTGAAGTCTATCAAGGTGATGAATACGTCACATTGCTAAGACCGGATCGTCGCCAATATAATGTGCGCACTATGGATATGACTGAAGCTGGTATTGACTGGGGATTATTCCGCGACCTTTATGTGACGATGGGTGACCCAATTAGTCGTACCGAGTTTGCTGTACGTCTAAACTATAAGCCATTTGTTCGCTGGATTTGGTTTGGTTCTATCTTCATGATGGTTGGTGGTTTCTTCGCAGCTTCTGATAAGCGTTACCGTGTTAAGGCAACTAGTGCAGAAAAGAAAGCTGCTAAAGATGCCGATAAGTTAGCAACCGCTTAATTGGTATAGGGTAAGTATGAAAAAGCTAGTTTTATTTATTCCACTTGTCGTGTTTTTAGGTATGGGAGTGTTCCTTTATAAGGGGCTCTTCCTTAACCCACAAAAACTTGACTCAGCTTTAGAAGGAAAGCCGATCCCGGCTTTCCAGTTAGAAGTGTTAGAGTCTGGTGACACAGTTAGTAATGAAACACTGAAAGGTAAAGTTGGCTTACTTAATGTATGGGCAACTTGGTGCCCATCATGTAAGTATGAGCATCCTTTCTTGATGACTTTAGCGCGTAAGAATATTTTGCCTATCTACGGTATCAACTACCGTGATGATCGTCCTCTCGCTATCCGTGAGCTGAGTCGTGAAGGTAACCCATACGCTATCAACATCTATGATCATGATGGACGTTTAGGCTTAGATCTTGGTGTGTACGGTGCACCAGAAAGCTTCTTGGTCGACCATAAAGGTATTATTCGATACCGTTACGCAGGTCCAATTGATCGTAATGTCTGGAAGGAAACACTTTATCCAATGGTTCAACAGCTCCAGGCTGAAGCTGTGAAGGATGGTGCATCGTGATTAAATCATTAATGAAAGGCTTTACAGCTTTAGTGCTTTTGTTAAGCATGGCGTCACTCGCTAATGCCACACCAGTAGACACATATGAATTTAAGTCTGTTGCTAACCAAAAGCGCGCGTTAAGTCTTGCCCATTCTTTACGTTGTCCTCAGTGTCAAAACCAAAACCTAATCGATTCTAACTCTCCTGTTGCTCAAGACTTACGTCTTGAAGTTTATCAGATGGTCGATGAGGGTAAGGGGGATGATGAAATTGTTGAGTTTATGACGAGCCGTTACGGTGAATTCGTGCTTTATAAGCCAAGAATGGAAGCGAAAACATACGCGCTTTGGCTAGGACCGTTAGCGCTACTGTTATTTGGTGGCTTGATTGGATTCTTCTTCATTCGTAAGCAACGTATAGCAGAAGTAAACAATCAAGACTTAAGCACTGAAGATCAGCAAGAGCTCGATCGTCTATTAAAGAGAGATGCTAAATGAGATTGTCTATAGTGGGCCTGCTTGCAGCAACTATGTTGTTTGCTGTTGGCGCGCAAGCTTATCCAGGTATGGAGAAGCAAGCTGAAAGACAAGTTCAGTCAAGTGTCGATCTTATTAGTGTCTTACCTCAGCCATTTCCGATCGAAGCTGTACCTTTTAAAGACAGTAAAGGTAACGCCGTAGACTTTAGCCAGTATAAAGGCAAAGTTATCATGGTAAACATGTGGGCCACTTGGTGTCCTCCATGTGTTAGAGAGTTGCCGGCGATCAGTCGGTTCTCTGCCAAGATCGGATCGGATGATTTTGAAGTATTGCCAGTTTCAATCGATCTAGAAGGAAATAAGCAAGTTGAGCCATTTCTTAAATCGTTAGGAATGGAAGGCTTCAACACCTATTATGATAAAGAGCAAAAGCTAGGGCATGTATTTCCTTTGGAAACGATCCCAGCGACCTTTATCCTCAATAGGGAGGGGCAGTTAATTGCTTTTGTTCGTACTTTTGTCGATTGGGATGATGATAAGGCAGCGGCACTTATTAAGGGTTTCTTAGATCAACCTCTGCAACAAGTTAAAGCAGATTGACCCCAAGCACTCATAATCGTTAAAAAAAGGGGCTTTTAGCCCCTTTTTTGTACGTATCGTTTGTTAACTATGCATTTGATTCGATTATTCTAATTTAATTGAAAAACCCCCTTGTGCTGAACTCAAATTTCCCTATAATGCGCATCCACTGACACGGCACAGCAGGCCAACTAGACTAACGCTTGAGATTAGAAATAG
>NZ_JBRIMD010000029.1:0-48082 GCF_052977325.1 Shewanella sp. 0m-6 | reverse complement strand
CGTCATGGCCGAGCTTCCAAGGATGGACTTGTTGCGTGTCACGGCAGTGTCTGCACATAAGGTCGTTCCTTCACATCTGCCCCATAGGGATATGGGAAATGTCATTATGATGTAGGGAACATCATTGACCATGTGATCACGACATTCGGACGTCCTGTCCAGCACCCGCTGCAGGCGATTGATAACTCTAAAGCGACTATTTCGAATTAGCAGCCCCGTAGCCACAGCTCAGACAAAAAATGTAATCAACCTTCATTCGAAGGGCAACCAACTTTGGGGCATTTTCAAGTTAGACATCAAACCACGACTTCCCAAATGAAGGCGCCAATTATCCAACGTTGATACGGCTGCAACCGATGAAAACATGGCTGCTCTACGTCATCTATGTCACCGCGGCATTTGTGAATCCATTCACATCAGATGTTTTCGTTAAGCCTACCTGGACCTACTAGGGGCGAGCCTCAGCAGTATCTGCACATAAGGTCATTCCTTCACATCTGACCCTTAGGAATATGGGAAATGTCATTATGATGTAGGGAACATCATTGAACATGCGATCACGACATTCGGACATCCTACCCAGCACTCGCTGTATTCGATTTGCTAGTGTGATGCCACGAGTCCCGAGATAATCATCAGTGCTACGCCAATAAATACAAGCCCGGTAACGAGATTAATTAGTGGGCTGGCCTGTTTCATTTTAAGCTGAATAGTGGGCTTGGACAGTACTACCGCAATCAAACTAAACCAGATAAAGGATAAAGAAAACAATAGTAAAGCGGCCATACTCTTAGTTGCGAAACTGACCTGTGGGGTGATCAGAGTAGAGAATAGCGTGATGAAAAACACCAGAGCCTTGGGGTTTAAAATATTGGTATAGAGCCCTTGCATAAAGCCTTTATAAGGGGTTATTCCTCGCCCTTGCGTGGCTGTTTCAATCGATACAGGATCTTTCCAGTGCAGCCATGCAGCTTTTATCGCGCCCATGCCCATCCAGGCTAAATAGCTAGCGCCAGCCAACTGAACAAGGGTGAATAAAAGGGCAGAGCTTTGAATGATAAGGCTAACCCCCGTTAAACTGAGTAGGGTGTGCCCGAGAATCGCGACCGCTATGCCAAGCGCCGAGGCAACAGCTGCAGCGCGAGACTCTTGAGTGGCAAGGCGAACCACTAAAGCAAAATCAGGCCCTGGGCTTGCTAGCGCAATGAGATGGATGAATGACAGTGATATAAGTAATTGAAGTTCCATCTGATGCCTAGGTAATTATTTGATTTACTGCTGATTAAGAGCAACATAGCTATTGAGTAAATGCCAAGAAGCTTAATTTAAAACAGCTGTGAGTTTAGAAATAATAAATTAACACGATTGTGAGTAATCAGCCCGTGAATAATCGCAACAATTGGCCCATAATAGACACCGATTTTATGCCAACACTATTGGAGCGCAGAACGTGAAAGGACAGATCTTAAGAGAAATGAAAGTGCTTAAGGCTATTGATCCCGCTTTTGAAATACAAAGACGGGTTGCATTTATTAAGTCAAAGCTTAAGCAGTCCAGTACCTCTTCTTTAGTTTTGGGGATCAGTGGTGGTGTCGATTCTTCATTGGCTGGTCGCTTGTGTCAGCTTGCTATTGATGAGCTGAACGCTGACTCAGAGACTAACCAATACCAGTTCATTGCAGTTCGTTTACCTTACGATGTACAAAAGGATGAAGATGAAGCGCAATTGGCTTGTCAGTTTATTCAACCTTCAAAGCAAGTTACGCTGAATGTAAAACTTGGCGTTGATGGTGTTCATAGTGAAACGCTGGCTGCCGTTGAAGCCGCGGGTATTAGCTTACCAGAAGATGATAAAATTGATTTTGTGAAAGGCAACGTGAAGGCAAGAATGCGCATGGTTGCTCAATACGAGATCGCGGGTTTAGTCGGTGGTTTAGTGGTTGGTACCGATCACAGTGCTGAAAATATAACCGGGTTTTATACTAAGTGGGGCGATGGAGCCTGTGATTTAGCGCCTTTATTTGGCCTAAATAAGCGTCAAGTTCGCCAGCTAGCTGCATGCTTAGGTGCACCTGAACAGCTGGTGGTTAAAGCGCCAACGGCTGATCTGGAAGAGGGCAAACCGCAATTAGAAGATGAAGTCGCACTGGGTTTAACCTATGATCAAATTGATGACTTTTTAGAGGGTAAAGAAGTCAGCCACTTCGTTAATGATAAGCTAGTTGGTATATACCGCGCGACTCAACACAAGCGTGAGCCAATTCCAACAATTTATGACTAGGGTCAAAGCGCCTGAGTAGCGGCTTGGGTTGCGTTAGATACTAAATTTTATGAGCAAATAATGTGATTTATAAATTTTGATATTAACCCAATGACTTGATTAACAACAAAGGCGCCTAGGCGCCTTTGTTGTTTGTACTTGCCTAGAAAATATGTTGTTCTGTATTACAACATCGAGTATTGGCATGACTTTAAGAAACCGCTTTAAGCAACAGTTTTTTATACAATAGCTTTAAAAAATGGCTTTAAGTAATAGCGTTAAGCTTTATCTTTAAGCGGCATCGTTAAACCATAGCGTTAAGCGCTAACCTTAAGCAAACGAGCTCAGAGGTTGGCTTAGAGATTAGCTTAGTGCGGGCAAGTTTAATCTGGCCCTTAACTTATCTATTTGCAGGTTCGGAAATTGACGATAATCAAGATAAGGGCAAAGATAGATGGCTTGATTAAGGTGCCTGCTGATATAAGTTGTTGTGGGATCTACTGGATTAAATTGTTGTTCAGATAATGACAATGCGTGAGCGCTTTGCTGGCCACAAACAATGTGAAGTGTGGCGCCTGGCGTTAACTTGGTGGCACCGATGCAGATAGATTCGTTGTGTTTTAATAATTGTGTATCGCGATAGTGTTTCCACTGTTTATCGGTCACTGAAATTTTAGCCATTATGGTAAATATTTTACGCCAATGATTGCCATTAGCGTCGATAAGTTGCGCGATTGCATCGCTTGAGTGGTAATGCCAGTCATCAATGATTGCTGGTGGAGTGGGTAAGTAAAAGCAGGTGCTCGCGGTGAGTTCGCCGATGAGGTAATTATTTTTATTCAATGTAAGCCCTTATCTTTACCAGTTCGTATTAAAAACGTGTACGTTATCTTTTATTATTACATTATCTTTTATTATATTGCCTGTTTAGGATGAATAGCGACGCTTATGAAAGCCATTATTATTGGATCAACAAAACATCTTGCCTTTGCTTTGTTTTATGCATCTTTAGGCACTAGCATTGCGTTAATTGCTATGGCCGTATGGTTTTTAAATTCCCGTCCCGATCTGTCACTTTGGCATACTACCGACTTAACCTCTGAATATCGCGTAAACAGCAACCTTAATAGCTTTGAAGAATATCTGGAGCTTGAAGATAAACTGTTCGCTGAGCTAGAAAGTAAAGTGTATCAGCAGCCTGTCGACCCACAGTCCTTCGATATCATTAATCGTTATGTGAGAGGCAGTTATTCGGATCCTGGCCACTGGGAGCAAGATTGGAATCGCAGCTATGAGTGGCCCAAAGCTGATGCCGAATACGGCGTGTTGCTACTGCACGGCATGTCTGATTCTCCGTACGCCATGTCACACTTCGCCAAGCATTATAAAAATAAGGCTCATGTTTTAGGGCTTAGGTTACCAGGCCATGGCACTTTACCCTCAGCACTCACCAATATCTACTGGCAAGACATGGCTGGAGCTGTAGCGCTGGCTACCCAGCATATGAAAACAGCGTTGGGGGACAAACCCCTCTACTTAGTTGGTTTTTCCACAGGGGCAGCGCTCGCGCTAAACTATGAATTAGAGCGCTTAGCGACGAAAAAACTAGCTGATTACTCGGCGATGATTTTTCTTTCTCCTGCAATCGGTTTACCTCCTGTTGCCGCAGGGGCTAAATGGCAAGCAAGGCTAGGTACTGTGCTGGGGCTAGATAAACTGAGCTGGAACAGTATTCAAGCTGAATACGATCCGTTTAAGTATGGTTCTTTTGCGGTTAACGCTGGGGATGTTGTTTATCAACTTTCAATGCGTAATCAACAGCTGATAAAGCAGCTCGGGCAGACGGGATTAAATGCTTTACCTCCCATTTTGACCTTTCAGTCACTGACTGATGATACCGTGGATACAAGCGCTGTGATAAGTGCACTCTATAGCCAGCTACCTGATGCAGGCCATGAATTGGTGCTATTTGATATTAACCGTACGCAAGTCAATTTAAGCCTGATTCTAAATGATCCGTTACAACCTTATCGACAGATGATGACCGATGGAGAATTCAATTATGATTTTACCTTAATTGAAAACCAGAGCCTTGATAGTCGTGCAATTCAAAGCCGTAGTATCAATGACGCTAGTGTCATACCGCTGTCATTAAGCTGGCCTAAGCAAGTTTATTCACTGTCACACGTAGCATTACCGTTTCCTATGAGCGATGGCTTGTATGGCCCTGTTTGGGATGCTGACAAGCAACATATTCAGATAGGCTCAGGTGCTTCTCGAGGAGAGAAAGGGGTGCTCAGTGTTCCGGCTAGCGAGATCATGAGACAGAAATGGAATCCATTTTATCCCTATATACTCAGTAAAATGGACGAGACGATTATCCCCTAATTGTCAGGGAGTTCTTTATCTTCTAAGGTCGTGAACACTAATTGGTTTCGACCGGCTTCTTTGGCTTGATACAGGTTGAGATCTGCTTGTTTAACCCAGTCTTCCAGTGATGTACTAAAGGTACCATTACCAATAACTGCTCCGATACTGGTGGTGACTTGAAACGTTTGCTTAGCATCGATGACTAGACTTTCAAGTTTCTGTCTAAAGCGTTCCAAGTGATGTTCAATTTTTAGTGCATTACACAGTGGCATGATCAACAGAAACTCTTCGCCGCCATACCGAACAATAATATCTGAATCGCGTTTAAACTCTTGTTTTAGCAACTTGGCAATGCGTTTAAGGGTGAGATCGCCTCCGTCATGACCATAGGTATCGTTAATAAACTTGAACTTATCAAGGTCTAGCAATGCGATTGCAATGACTTCATCGCTTCGTTGGCAAAGATCTTGAATCGCTGGAAACTTATCTTCTGCATAGCGGCGGTTATATAAGCCCGTTAGTGGGTCTTTTTCTGCCAGCGCTTTTAACTTGCTATTGGCGTGCTCAAGCTCCAGGGTCCGTATTGCTACTTTCTCCTCTAGCTCTAGTTGATAACCAATAAGCTGACTCTTACTTTGCTGTAGACGTTTAAATAGCGAATAAACCTCCTGAGGAGACTCTTCGTTTACAGCATATTCGACATTATTACCTTCAAGGCTAGTGCTGAACTTATTGGCGATATTTTCTAAAGGCAGAGTCAGGCGCGCACTGATCACTCGTGAAATATAAATAGTGATCAATAATGAAATAAGCAGTATTGCAAACGTGGCTAAGTACATGCTTTCGACCAATTCTACCAATGGCCTAAAAGGATTCAGTACAAATAATTGCCAATCATTACTGAGCGTCACACTGGCATAAACATACTCAGGCGCCTTATTGTCGCCGTGGCTGATATTAAGCATTGGGAGAGAGGTAATATAGTTTTCGCTAGGTTGTGAGAAGCTAAATTCGCTCAAGGGCGCTATATCGAGTCCATCTGAGGCGTAAATCACTTTTCTATTTTTATCGATGAGCACAATGGACTGGTGCTGTGAATCAGTGTTGAATTTATCAACCTTTTTAAATTCATTTAAATTGAGTGAGCCTTCGATAATGCCTATCGGTTGATGAGGGTTGTTGGCTGGGTAAATGGGCGAGCTAATCGCTACGATAGGATCATTACCAAAGCCTTTACCTAAAAACGGTGGTGAAATATAAGCGCGTTGGTTTATATAAGATTCGATAAAATAGTTTCTGTCACGGATGCTAAATTTTTGAGGATTAACAGTGCCATTGGTAAGCAAGGACGCGGGGCTAGCGGCAATGACGTTGCCTTCGTCATTGGCGAGCAACATAGTAATGAATCCAGAGTAATTATTATGTAGCTCAGACAGTAATATTTGTTCTTCTGTCTTACTGTGTTTATTTAGGCTGAGCCAAGCAGCTGCATTGGTAATCGCTCTTGTATGCGAATCAAGATAGGCTTGCGTTGATAAAGCCAGGTGGTTGGCTGAGCTTTTAATATTGCTATATAGCAAGCGTTGTTTGCGTTCAATAAATTGGTTATTAAACAGTAAGGCTGACAATAGCAAAGCGATAGTGATGACGAGGGTAAAAGTATAGGTGAGTTGTGCATTGAACGTTCGACGCTGCTTGTCCTTTACTTTGTATGAAAAGTACCAGAAAGAGGGCGTTAAGATGATCAGCAAAGAGCCGATACAAGCATAAACCAGACCATTAATTCCCTGTTTTAAAATGACGAATGCAATATGACTGCTAGGCAAGTCGGAAAATAAAAAGATATAAAGGTAGAAGAGCGGCATACCGATAAATAGCCAAAAGCTAAAGCTGGCATATAAGGCGTAAATATCTTTTCTTCTAGCTAAACCTAAGCAGAGCGCTTCAACGCCGAATAAGACGTAAACGTGAGGGCTGTCCCAGGCAATCATTAAGCCGGTGACGGTAATGATTGCGGTATAAAGTGCATACCAAGGGCCCAGCAATACTGCGACAATAACGTAGGAAACGTTGCCAAGGATCAGTTGAATGTTAGCAAATAAGTGTATCGGGTATAGGTTGATGATTAAGCCGATTACGCCTAACGAAGTGGCTAACAATAATTTGTTTTTTTCTATTTTCCCCAAAAATATGCGCCTTAGTTAGGGTGGAAGTTTTTGTTTTGTCTTGGCAGTTTACAATCTATTAACTTTATAGCTAGATATCAACTTTTAACCAAATATCAGAGACTGAGTGTGCAAAAAGTAGTCAGTAAGGTCAACTTGTTTGACTGAGGCTTTCTTATTGGGAACTATCAGGTTTAAAAGAAAAATATTTAAATTTGATGATATGTCAGACCTCGCTCACATCCTTTACAAGTCATCGAGGAGTCATTCAGCTTTTGTTCAATTTGATGGCTAGATTTAAGTTTCAGTTAAGGTTAATTCATATCATGGTAGGCAAGGGCTGCTGAGACACTAAGTCTTTCATTTATTAGGCAGCACTAACAAAATAAGCCTTAACAGTTCTGTGACACCACAAACATTAAGTGCGATAACTCCGATATTAAGGAATGCATATGAAATATTTAACTTTGGTTGCTGCGTTAGCGTTTTCTGCTTCAGCTATGGCTGTAAACTGTACTGACTGCCACGAGACAATTAATGTTGAAGAGCATACAGAAATGGAAGCAAGCATTGCGACTTGTAACGATTGTCACGATATGGCAAGTGCTCACGAGTTAGATACAGAGATCCACACTCCTGACCTAACAATGAAAGAGTGTTCAGACTGTCACGAGTAAATACTCGGCAGTGATAAAAGCGCTGTAGTGATAATTTAACACAGTGCTTTTATCTAGTTTGCTACTGCAAATTGCAGATACAAAAAAGCCAGCGATTAGCTGGCTTTTTTGTATAATTTGGTCGGGATAACAGGATTTGAACCTGTGATCTCTTGTCCCCCAGACAAGCGCCTTACCGGACTAGGCCATATCCCGAGATATTCTACAGAACAAGTTATAAAGCATTTATAACTAAGGGGGTATTTCTGAAGAACCCGCACTTTATCAAGTCATTATTGTTAGCGCAAGCTCTTCATGTGTGATGAGAATTCGTTTGCTTAGTTTATAGTCTTTTATGCTATAGCACTTTTAGTGGATGTAAAGCCTACGACCTTCTCGCATCACTTCCACAAGCTCTGGGGCACTTAATTTCTTTTTTAACGGCTTAGTATAGTCATTGTCGTAGATACGGTACTTACCATGTCGATCAATAACGGTAATTTCATGCTCTTGATAAATCGCAAAAATACGATGGTCACCAACATAAACCCAAGTCTTATCACTCGGTTGCATTAGGCTCTGATCAGAACTGTAGTCTGATGCAGGGTTGGTACAACCTAAGGTTTGAGTCAAAATTGCCGGCACTAAGCCGTTGTGCGTCGTGCGATATTTTATTTTTTTGGCTGTCTCTTCATTTGACCAATGGATAATCATTGGTACGCGAATGCTATCGGGTGACAGGTTGACTCTTGCTTCGTCAGAATTACTGGTAAACATTTTGCCGCTGATACCTGTAATGACAACCATAGTACTTTTTGGAAGTGTGCTCACAACCTGCTCAATCTGTTTGTCGATAAAGTTAAGCGACTGTCGATACTGGTTAAATAGTACTTTTTGTGCAGGCTTAAACTTTGACGATGCTTGAACCGTTTTAATACCTAAGAAGCCAATAGGCGTGTCATAGCTTTCTGGTGACTTTAGGTTGAGTAAGCCAAACCAGGGTTGGGCCGCCGATTGAGTCCATTTTTGCCAGTTAGCAACGGACTGCAGATCAGATTTTGCGTAGCTGTCGATATGCTCTGAGTTAACGCGTGTAAAGTCGTTAAATATTGCTTGGGGCTGCCCTAGGGTATCTTGAGTGGTAAATAACGCTAATTGATACCCTTTATCGCTGAGTTCTTGGGTTAATACTGGACTACGGAAATGTAAATCTACCGCGTTAGAGTAGCTACCTTGAAGCCCATAAAGCAGGCTAAACATGCCGCTACTAAACTGATTGCCACCGCTGAGGTGTTCAGTAAAGTCCATGTTCTTTTTCGCATAAGATGCAAGGAAAGGCATGGTCGCGCTATCAACTAGATCGGCTCGTAAACTATCAACTGCAATGACTAAAATGTTAGGTAGGTCATCAGCGCTACATTGCAGCTTTGCTAATGGGTAGTCTAGGCTAGCCTTTGGTGGCGTTTGGTTCTGCTGATCTTGAATACCTTCAATACCGTAACTTTCCATTAAGCTTTTAGCCGTAGCGGGGTAAGACAATGGATAAGCATCATCGAAATGGGTAATTTCGGTTACATCTGCGGCATCGCCCCAAATATGGATCAGGTGACTAGCAACAAAACAGGCACCAACAATCACGACTATTCGGTTACCTATATTCCGTTTGCGGATTTTTTCAATCCGTTTCCAAAGGAAATTCGCCAAAGTAAGCTCTATCGCCAAAATGGCGAGAGGTGTGATGATGTAGGAGGTGCCCCTTAATAAGGCATTTAAGTCCGCCCAGGCCAGATCAAATACAAAGGGACTTAGATGAAGACCATAATCATCATAGATAACCGTATCATAGAGTAATAAACATAAGCTCAATGTCGCCACTACAGCGGCATATCCCCTGAGGACCCTTGAATAAGGAAGCAATAAGGTAACAGGGAAGATAAGCACCAGATAAACCATAAAAGCTAAAAAGCTAAAATGACCTACGGTGCTAATAACTAAATAGCCCCAGCCAATAAATGATTCGGGAAGTCCTATGGTGTCGAGATAGCGATAGCCGACAATAATGGCCAGTAGTCCATTAATGAAAGCAAACCAGTGCCCCCAGCTTACTAAGCGTGAGACGCGATCACGTCCAATCTGTTTTTGTCGCTCGACCATGTTGACCCATTTATTGTTTAGGGGTTGTAGAGGCTAAAATCATTATTTTAGCCTCTACTTATTCTGCTTAATATATCTGTATCTTAGTTAGTTTTCACTGACTGCGACAATGCTTTAGCAAATTGCTCTGCAACTACTTGACGCGCCTCAGCTGGAACTTTCTTTTCTAGCAGATGAGTGACGCAATTACCAAGAGCCATCAAGCTTAAGTCTGTTGGAGATTGATGTTTTGCTAGCACTGCAAGTAAATCTGCAATAATAGACTCTACTTGGGTATTAGAATATTTGGATTGAATAGCCATAATTAAAAAGGTTCACTTTAAATCTTGATTAACGGCATATAATAACGGATTTTTTGCAGAAGCTCCGCACTTTTTATTGTACTTTTTACAGTGCTGGTTGCAGTGTTGGAAATTAGGCGGTGGGATTAAGTGACTCTTGTGTTGAAAATCGCCAATCAGCTTTTGCATCAAGCTAACATTCAAGCAATGCTACCTTGTGTGTTCACCCTTCTTGCTTTTGTTTTTATCTTGTTGATTTTCAATGTTTTTGCCTTTATTTTCTCGTTCTGATTATAATCAGCTTATTCATTAATACTGCAATCATATGACTTTAAACGCTAGGCCTTAGTTCACTCAAGCAAATATAGATTTATTGCGACTCTCTGGTATGATAGCGGGCATTACAATGTGGTTGGATTAGGTAGGATTGCTCTTCCCTTACCAATGACAGATATCAATTGTTTCCAATAAGAGTGTGAGAAAGCCTTACGCTCCTTGCCAAATTTTATCGAGGCTCAATGAGTATTAACGTCGAACAAGCAATTATCCACTCCATTTCTCAAGATGGTGAAGGTCAACTTAGTTGTCGATTACGTCCACAACCTTTGCTAAATAGCCAAGCGGTTGAGGCGATGCTAGAAGAGTTGCATCAAACTTATACCACCAAAGCCGGTAAAGGGTTTGGCCATTTTGGTATTAGTGGTGAAGATGGCGAAGCAAACACTAAGTTTGAAGAAGCCTTAACCACTTATCGCAGTGGTGAGCTTGGCTTTGTCGAATTTTCTGGGATTGCGGGTAAGTTGCTACAAGAAGAACTGGCTAAGTACGACTTTAGCACTGGCGGGTTCTTGCTGCTATCTTGCTACACCTACATGACAAGCGATTACCTGTTTGTGTCTTTGCTTAACGCAAAATCATCGATGACAGTACTCGACGATATGGAACTGTCGCAAAATACACATTTGGACCTAAACAACGTACAACTCGCTGCACGTATTGATTTAACTGAGTGGCAGGCTGATCCAGAATCGAAAAAGTACATCTCTTTTGTGCGTGGTCGTGCAGGACGTAAAGTTGCTGATTTCTTCTTGGACTTTATGGGTTGTGTTGAAGGTGTTAATACCAAGGCTCAGAACAAGTCGTTGATGAACGCTGTTGAAGATTTTGTGGGTAATAGTGAGTTAACCAAAGATGAGCGTCAACAAGCTCGAGAGCGTGTATTTGATTACTGTAGCGAGCGCTGTGATGAAGGTGCCTCGATTCAGATTAAAGACTTAGCCGATGAACTTGCAGACCAAGGTATGGACTCTTTTTATGACTTTGCCCAAGGCGGCAATTATGAATTAGAAGAGGAGTTTCCTGGTGATAAGCCAACCTTAAGACAGTTGAAAAAGTTCTCTGGCACAGGTGGTGGTGTAACGCTAAGTTTTGATGGCCAACATCTAGGTGAGAGAGTGATCTACGATCCTGTATCTGACACCATCATTATTAAAGGTGTACCGGCAAACCTTAAAGATCAACTCGATCGCCGTCTTAAGGGGGAGTAACCCCTTAAGCATTACAAGTGCCTCTTGTTCATAGCTGATTATGAATAAAGGCAAATTTACAAGCCGAACCTTAAGTGTTCGGCTTTTTTGTGTCGGCTTATATTTCAAAACAGTTCTATAAAAGTGTATGCAGCAAGTTCTAATGGCAAATGTTATTTTGCAGTCAGTAATGAAGATGCATAGTTAACAGCTTCATGGATTGTGTAATGCTTGCTCTAAAAAAGGCAATTCACACTAAAAAAGTCGAATGTTGAGCTTGATCATTGTAAGCTGAAGTTATTATCAGAAGAGTCAGCTTACTGACTCATCAACACATTAGCATCCTGTGGCCATTGCTGCATGGACTAAGACAGGTAGACTGTTTTTCTACCTAGGAGCGAAAATGCAATTGTTTGTTAAAGATTTAACGGTTATCGATTTTTCTTACCTGTGCCCTATACGAGGCATGGTTGGTGAAAGCTGGATTGTTGATGTGTTGCTCGACGGTGGTTTAGATGAGCAAAATATGGTGCTCGACTTCGCGAAAGTGAAGCGCACTATTAAAAATACCATCGATGCGGTGGCAGATCACCGCCTGTTGGTTCCTACTGC
Organism: Shewanella sp. 0m-6; assembly: GCF_052977325.1. Taxonomy (NCBI): domain Bacteria; kingdom Pseudomonadati; phylum Pseudomonadota; class Gammaproteobacteria; order Alteromonadales; family Shewanellaceae; genus Shewanella; species Shewanella sp. 0m-6. The sequence goes on along the minus strand of NZ_JBRIMD010000029.1, from coordinate 36,058 downwards.
CTGTAGTGAAGCCCGTTGGCAGCAACAAGGTGACAGAGTATGGATGGATTTTTCGAGCCAACAAGGTGATATTCATCTGGCCTGTCCGTCGCAAGCATTTGCACTTATTCCGAGTGAAATCATCGATTTTGACAGCGTGAATAAATTTTTACAACAAGCCTTAAAAGAAGTCTTACCCGCAAATGTAGAAGGTATTTCGTTGACACTTAGAAACGAAATACATGATGCTCCCTATTACCATTACAGTCACGGTCTAAAAAAGCACGATGGTAATTGCCAGCGAATCGCTCACGGACATCGTAGTCCTGTAACGGTATTTGAAAATGGCATTGCGGCGCCCAAATGGGATGAGTATTGGGCTAAACGTTGGAACGATATTTACCTCGCGACAATAGACGATCAAGTTCTCGTCGGTTCATTGTCTTTGTCTCCACAGACAGCTGTAAGCGATGCGACCCATTTTGGTTTCCATTACCAAGCGCCCCAAGGTGACTTTCAGTTAGCCATGCCTAAAGCGCTTTGCGATATTCTTCCTCATGACACGACGGTTGAGTTATTGGCTGACTATATGGCACAGACCTTATCTGACAAAGTCCCTAGCAGTGGTTTTAAAGTGATTGCTTACGAAGGCGTGGGGAAAGGCGCTATTGCGAGCAGGACGGTCGGATAACTCAGTATTAAAGGAGTGGCTTTGAAACCATTTACGCAGATTGTTTTTACTAGTTTATTGACTAGCTTAGCTTTTCAAACGAGCGCGGCAGTTCAGCTTAACGGTGAGTTATCTCAAGGGGCACTGATCCGAGCCCAGGTACAACCTGGCACTCAGGTGTTTTTAAATGATGAGCCGGTACGCGTGAACGAGCGAGGTCAGTTTGCGTTCGGCTTTGCCCGTGAAGCGGAGTCAGAGCAGATGCTTAAGCTTGTTTATCCCGATGGTTTGACTGAGCTGAAGCCGTTAAAGATTAAAAAGCAGCAATATAAGATCCAACACGTTAATGGGATCAGTAAGAAAATAATGAAGCCCGATCCTAACGCGCAAGCTCGCGCTGCAAAGGATTCTAAACAAGTCAAAGCGGCTAGGGCACAATTTACTGAGAGTAATGCTTTTGCGCAAAGCTTTATATGGCCATTAACAGGCAGGATCTCAGGAGTGTATGGCAGCCAGCGTGTATATAACGGTAAACCTGGCACACCTCATTATGGGGTTGATGTGGCAGCAAAAACAGGGACTGTGGTTATGGCACCTGCCGATGGCGTGATATCACTCTCTGTGCCAGATATGTTTTATTCTGGCGGCACCATGATCATCGACCATGGTTATGGCGTGAGTTCGAGCTTTTTACACTTAAGTAAGCTTTATGTGAAAGAGGGCGATACCGTCAAACAAGGCGATAAAGTTGCTGAAGTGGGTTCAACAGGCCGCTCGACAGGCCCCCATTTGGATTGGCGAGTGAACTGGTATCAGGTTCGGCTCGATCCAACGACCATAGTCCCATCGATGAAAAGTGTATTGGCACAAAAATAATAGCAATAAACCAGTAATTCTCTGATTTAAAGCCATTAAAAAGCAGTCTTGATGACTGCTTTTTTTGTGCTCTTTGTTCAACAAACGAACAGGCTATTTATAGCGTTTTTTCCACTTAAATAATACTGAGTATTTCCAGAGGTTTTTTATCACAAAGTAACCGACCAGTGAGAAAATACCTGCCAACACAATACAGCCAAGCAAAAACGGCGGACCTATGGTTTCAAGTGATGCTTGGACCCAGTGCCAGCTGGCTTCAAAATTAAATGCTTGTGGCTCATGCCCGAGTAAACTGGCGCCTAAAAGGTAAGCCATATAAAACATAAAAGGCATGGTGATAGGGTTTGTTATCCACACCAGCGCTACTGCAAGTGGTAAGTTTACGTTAAATAATATGGCTAAAGCCGCTGCCAGTACCATTTGAAATGGCATTGGGATCCACGCGACGAACAGGCCTACCGCAAATGCCCCAGGCGCTGAGCGTCTATTTAACGTCCACAGATTTGGCTTTAAGAGTAGATCACCAAACATGCGCAAGTGTTTATGTTCACGCAATGTTTCGGGCTTTGGCATAAATTTTTCAATAATTTTTTTTGGCATAACTTCAATTTGCTGTCTTAACTTAATTCACTATGAATCGATTTATGTGCGGTTACTGCATCACTATTCTGTCAACGATGCTTTGGCCATCCTTGGTGAACCTATACATCCTACCTTTGTTGATCGTAGTGGTTATTACAGCCTGTAAGCGTGCTCCATTTATTGCTGGCAGCTTATTAGCAATAAGCTGGATAAGCATTTTCTATTCACTACTAATGGACTGGAACACTGGCGAAAATATTGAAACATTGAATGTTGAGGCCGAAATCATATCACTTGTTCATACAAACGGCGACCGGATTAGTATGGATATTGTGCTGATCGATTCAATTTCACCCCATCTTGTCAGTAGGAGGATGAGATTAATTTGGAACGAAGCGCCGTTTATTGTTCCTGGTCAGCGTTGGCAATTACAGATTAAAGTTAAACCGATCACGAGCATTTTAAATCAAGGGGGATTTAACCAACAAAAGCATCTGCTCGCTAAGCACATTATAGGCAAAGGTAAGGTTATTAGTGGTCAAATTTTGACAACTGATTTGTCTTACCGTATGAGGCTTATCGAAAAGTTGAAACTAGTTTTATCACCTTATGAAAGTGCCGATCTGCTTTTAGCGCTGCTAAGTGGCGATAAATCAATGATATCGTCTGAGCGTTGGCAACAACTTAGAAATACAGGGGCGGGTCACTTTTTTGCTATCTCGGGGTTACACCTGTCAGTGGTATCACTGTGGTTGTTAATTGCTGCAAAATTGGTTTTGTATCGTCGTTTTCCAGTTTCGAGTCGGCGTAATTGGCTTTGTTGTTTAGCATTCTCACTGCTTGGCGCAGTGGCTTATGCTTATCTTGCGGGCTTTTCGGTGTCTACCCAGCGTGCGCTTATCATGTTGATTGCTTATATCAGCTTTAGCGTGCTGAGCCGTCACTCCTCAAGCTGGGAAAGATTGCTCTATGCACTTTTTGTCATTTTGCTTATTGACCCACTAAGCCCATTGAGCGCAAGTTTTTGGTTATCATTTTGTGCGTTAACCATTATTCTCCTCACGGTAACACGCTACTTCTCCGTAGCTGCTGAGGCGACATCAGGCTCACTAATGTCAGTGACAAATAGGCTTGAGACTCATTCGGCCCAAATCTGCACTTCCGACACCCATTCTCTTGAAACTAATGCTCTCGAAATCAATAGCCCGGCGGCGCCAACCCGTTGTATTACGGCTGCAGAAAATAAAAGCTCAATCCCTTATCGGCATTTATGGCCTCAATTAAAAATTGCAGCATTGGCATTTTGGGCAGTGCAGTGGCGCTTAACGCTGGGTCTAGGTGTTATTCAAGCGATTTTCTTCTCTGGGACTTCTCTGGTGAGTCTTTTGGTCAATCTGGTTTTGGTGCCTTGGTTTAGTCTAGTGCTTATTCCGATAAGCCTGATGTCTTTGCTAGCTTTTATCATTATGACAGCTCTGGGGTTTTCTGGCGGTGGTGTTTTTACTCTGGCAGCGCTGGCGATGACTCCTGTGGTTAATTTACTTGATTATGCTAGTGAGGTTAACTTTGTTTGGCTCGATCTTTCTGACAAAGTTGTAGCTGCGTTAATCATGGCCTCTATCGGCCTTTACTTACTGGTTAATATTAAGCAACTTACATGGCGTTTGCCATTGTCAGTAATGTTACTCCCGTTAGTGCTCAGCGTGTTATTTCACTTTAGCGGAGCACCAAAAGAGAACCGTTGGCAGGTTCATTTACTCGATGTCGGGCAAGGATTATCTTTGGTCATAGAGAAAAATAATCGGGCACTTATTTATGATACTGGCGCACGATATGGTGACACCTTTAGTTATGCAGATAGAGTGTTACTTCCTTTTCTAAAAAGTCAGGGGATCGGTAATATTGATTATCTTGTCGTCAGTCATGGTGATAACGACCATGCAGGCGGGGCTGCTTATATTATTGATAAGTATCCCGATGTCGTAGTGATCTCTGATTTGATCCCGATACAGCAACATAGCTGCAGACCTAAGACATTGGTTTGGCAGAATCTTAATCTTGAAATTTTAGCGCCGTTAGAGCCTAAAAAGGGGAATAACGGTTCATGTGTTATTCGAGTTAGCGATACCGGCAATAGCGTGCTACTAACGGGGGACATTGAAAAGCAGACGGAATATCGGTTACTTGAACGAGCAGCAAAGTACGGCTTTAGGTTACAGAGCCGGTTACTCATAGCCCCTCATCATGGCAGTAGAACCTCCTCTACCACATCCTTTATCGATGCTGTCGCCCCCGAGCTGGTTTTATTTCCGGCAGGATTTAGAAATCGCTATGGATTTCCTAAAAAGGAGGTCGTCGAACGTTATGAACAACGGGATATTGCTATGTTTACGGCTGGGGAACAAGGGCAGGTTAGTGTTTTATTTGACCAAGAAACTATGAAAGTTCGAACATATCGTTCAGATTTTGCACCATTTTGGTATAACAAAGTGTTTAGGTTTGGCCAGAATAAAAATCCAGAGTAGAATGCTTCTTTTGCCAAAATGTTAATCTCTCAATGACAACATCTCCTAAAAATGAAGTCTGGACTGTATTTAAGCGCTTATTAGGTTATTTGAAGCCTCTTAAAACAGTATTAGCTTTTGCCATAATCGGCCTCATTATGTACGCCCTTGTGGACGCAACATTTATTGCCGTGATTAAACCATTTATTGATGAAGGCTTTGGTGGTCAAGCAGGCCAAGCGGCCCAAGCTGCTGGTGGTGTAACGGGCGGCGTAAGTAGTCTCGATTTTGGTACTGGTGACGGTTTTAACTCTGGCAGTGATGTTTTGCTGTTGGCACCATTTGTCGTTATCGGCCTGTTCTCACTTCGTGGCCTTGCAAACTTCCTGTCGACCTACTGTATTTCTTACATGAGTGCACGGGTGATTATGGATATGCGCCAAGAAGTCTTCGAGCATTACTTGACTCTGCCGGTAAGCTACATGGATAAAGAAAACACCGGTAACTTAATTTCTCGTGTGACCTACGACACCGAACAGATTGCGCGCGCATCGGGTAGTGCACTGATCACTATCGTTAGAGACAGTATTACCGTGATCGGCATGATTGCTATCATGTTCTATTTCTCTTGGAAACTATCTTTAGTTATCTTAATTGTCGGCCCTATTATCGGCGTAGTGATCACCGTTGTGAGCCGCCGATTCAGAAAAGTGTCTAAGCAAATTCAGACCGCCATGGGCGGAGTCACTGCTGCGACTGAGCAGATGATTAAAGGCCATAAGAACGTATTGTCTTTTGGCGGACAAGAAACAGAAGCTCAGCGTTTTGCAAAAGTTAACGATCAAAACCGTTACCAAACAATGAAACTGGCTACAGCTCAGGCTATTAGCCAGCCGTTAGTGATGATTATCGGTTCGTTTGCATTAGCATTTGTACTTTATGCAGCCAGTATTGACAGCATGAAAGCAGAACTAACAGCGGGTACGTTTGCCACTATTTTAGGTGCCATGCTAGCGATGCTGCAGCCGATTAAAAACCTTACCCGGGTTAACGCTGAATTCCAGCGTGGTATCGCGGCCTGTACTACAGTGTTTGAACTACTCGATACTGAGCCTGAAAGTGATACTGGTACTCTAGAAGTTGAGCGAGTAAAAGGTGAACTTGCCTTTAATCAGGTAGACTTTAGCTATCCAGGACATGAGAAGCTAGCACTAAGCGGTATTGACTTTAAAGTAGAGCAGGGGCAAACATTAGCATTGGTCGGCCGTTCTGGCTCTGGTAAATCGACCATTGCCAGCTTAGTCACTCGTTTTTATACTGGACTTAAAGCGGGTGAAATCACGCTTGATGGCCAAAATATCAATGATTACAAACTTAAGTCGTTGCGAAGCCAAGTTGCATTAGTCTCACAACAAGTGACCTTGTTTAACGACAGCATTGCTAACAACATCGCTTATGCATATCCAGGTGTGGCGACAAAAGAGCAGATCATTGAAGCGGCGACACTGGCTCATGCGATGGAGTTTATTGAGCCTATGCCAGAAGGGTTAGATACCCAAATTGGCGAAAATGGCGTGATGTTATCTGGTGGGCAGCGTCAGCGCATTGCAATTGCTCGTGCGATATTACGCAATTCGCCAGTACTAATTCTTGATGAAGCGACCTCAGCGCTTGATACTGAGTCTGAAAAGGCAATTCAGCAAGGGCTTGATAACTTACGTCAAAACCGAACCTCTATCGTGATTGCACACCGCTTATCGACGATTGAAAGCGCAGACCAAATTTTAGTGGTTGACCAAGGTAAGATCATCGAGCGTGGTACTCATGAGTCTCTGCTCGCCAAAGGCGGCGCTTATGCCAACTTGTATCAAATGCAGTTTGGTAGCTAAATGCAGTCCTGGGTAAATAAACTGTGGTATCAAGGTCATCCGCTGCGGTTTGCGCTCTGGCCGTTGTCGCTGTTATTTGCGCTGATCACAGGTTTTAGGCGCTTTCTGTTTCGCTTAAAGGTAAAAAAAGCGCTTAAGTTGCCTGTGCCTGTGATTATTGTCGGCAATATTACCGTTGGTGGTAGTGGTAAAACACCCACCGTCATTTATCTTATCGAGTTGCTGAGAAAGCACGGTTTAAAACCCGGGGTTATCAGCCGTGGCTATGGCGTCGAAATTGATGGTGTGCGTGCGGTTTTTCCCGGCGATAGCGCGGATAGTGTTGGCGATGAGCCTGCGATGATAGTGGCTCGAACTCAAGTGCCTATGGTGGTTGGTGCTAAGCGGGTCGATGCCGCTAAACACTTGTTGGTAGAGTTTGATGTGGATATCATTATTAGTGACGATGGATTGCAACACTATCAACTGGCTCGTGATATCGAGCTTATCATTCTTGATGGTGAACGACGTTTAGGTAATGGCATGTTATTGCCAGCAGGCCCACTACGTGAAGGTGCGTGGCGTTTACGCAGTGTTGATCATGTTATCGTTAATGGCGGTGTTGCACTTGCTGATGAGCAGGTGATGACCCTTGAACCTGCCAAATGGTTACCGGTTTCTGCAAATCATAATGCTAGTGCTGCTCCAACAAAAAGTGAACCTCTTGTGGCAATGGCTGGTATCGGCAATCCTCAACGTTTTTTTGATTCTCTGCAAGTGCAGGGATATCAAGTTGCGCAATCGCAAGCATTTGATGATCATAGTGCTTATAGTGAAACAGCGCTTAATCAACTAGCAAATGGCCGTTTGTTGGTGATGACTGAAAAAGATGCGGTGAAATGTCGCGATTTTGCAAAAGATAACTGGTGGTATCTCGCGGTAGATGCGAAGCTATCTCCCTCATTTGATAAACAACTACTGGCCAAAATTGATCGGTTGGTAGCAGATAAGTAAAGGCATTCGAAATGGCATTTGATAAAAAATTACTCGAAATCGTTGCGTGTCCAGTGTGTAAAGGCAAGCTTGAATACAATAAAGAAGCCCAACAGCTGATCTGCAAGGCAGACAAGCTGGCTTATCCTATCAATGACGGTATTCCGGTATTGCTAGAGAACAAAGCCGAGCCTTTGGCTGAATAAGCTAAGCTTGTTATTCTAGAACTAGAGAAAACTAAAAGCACCGAAGAGGTGCTTTTATCATTTTGGTTATCTAAGAGTGCATATGCTGGATAGCAAATAACGGCTTAATAAATTGACGAACAGTTTTAGATTCGTAACTGCTACAGTAATAAAAAAGGCGAAGGTAAACTCTATCGCCCAAGTGTTGCTATAGCTTATCTAGCTTCAAGCACTAGCTAATTTTTTACAGCGTTGACTTCGATATTTACGCCATGAGAAACCTTACTTCCTTCATTGTCTTCTAATAACACTGTTACACCGTCGTTAGCTGGTGTGGCATAATTGATAGCGGCTGCGCTATCAATACCAGGTAGAAGCTCAACAGTAAAGGGACACTCATAGAAATCGTTATCGTTTAGAGAACCACTATATCCAATGGTGTGTCCATTAGCACATGCTGGGTATGGCACAAATTCATGAGACCCACCGTCATTGAGCAATGTATGACCGGGTACCGGTGACAAATGATCAATCACAGACTCACCGTGTATGGTGATATCTGTTAAGGTCACATCTTCGATACCGGTATTTTTAATTTTCAACACCATAAGCTTACTGCTGGAAAATGTCATTGCTGTTACTGGTGGGAGGTTAGTAAAGGTTACGGTTTCATTATCACTGGCCTCTCGCTCTACTAGGTCATCATCGACACAGTAGACCGTAGCAAGGTTGATATGATTACCTCAAGCATCACCTTGTAGCTTCATGGTGATAACACAACTCGCTGAATCACCCGCTGATAGCCAGATACCGTTACCCAGATTGGTACCATTAACATCACAATCTGCTGTGATATCTGTGGCTGTACCAATGGGGTTCATGTTGGCATCCAAAAGCACGTCATCTAATTTGTAGAATTTAACAGCATCAACTGTGGAGGTATTGGTAAACATAAATGTATAGTCAACATCTCTATAGACTGAGGGGTCATCACCGGTTTCACTGACACTCTTTGGAACTGCTGTTTTAACCAGTGAGATCGTTGATGCCACATCAACGACAGCGACCATTTCCGTACTGTCACTAAGTGCTGTGTCACCTTCATCATCTTTGGCTATTGCATCCACTTTATTCATGTGTTTAAAGCCTGCATTGCCGGTAATAGCCTTAGTGAATTTACAAGTGTAAGTTCCGTTCTCAGCGATACTAGTAGACAGCGCGCCACAATCACCCGCTAGAAGATCACCGTATACGCTGTCAGATAGTGTCGTTAGCGTAAGTGGCGAGTCCCAGAATTCAGCATCATTTTTAACCTCAATGGTAAACTCAACATTGCCACCTGGTTCTAATACTTCATTTGGATTAGCCGTTTTAGTCACGGTAATTGCTGGTGGCAGGTTAGTGATCTGTACAGTGATCTCATTACTACAATGATCACCCTCAATACTGCCAGGAATATCGATACAACTATCACCGTCAACAACGGCTGTACCGTTCTTATCTTCTAACGAGAGCATGACTAAGTCATCGTAGAACTGCGGACTTTGGTCATTGGGTAAGTCTCTGTCGACAATGTGTACCGTGAAGGCACAACTGTAGGTGGCACTAGGCAGAATTTCACCGCCGTTAGCAGGCATAGAGCAGTTCGTCGAGGTCAGGTACTGTCCTTCAACATTTGTATTGACTGCAACTGGAGTAGCCCAAAGGTTAATTGAAGCATCGAACGTTCCCTCACCACCAATATCTATTTCATCAGTTAGTGATGTGATAAACAGTGATGTCTGAGCATTAGGGTTAGTAAAGCTTACTGTATAGTTTAAGGCTCCACCTGGTTCACTGCGGGTTGATGATTGGCTGGTTAGGGTTTTAATCACGGTTGGTGGGTTAGGTTTGATAAATACATCGATATCGAAGGTGTCACAACGACATTTAGATGGTGAACCTGCGGGAGTGGGAGCCCCGGCAGAACAATTGCCATATTCTTGTTGGTTCCAAGAAGCACAGTAATTAAAATCGGCCTTGTCTGAGTTATCATCATCACGACACAGCATGGTGATCGTTTCTCCGACATATTCGTGTACTTGACTGTTGCCTGCTTTTTTACTTATATCGGCACAGGCATCACCATCTAAATCGATACCAGGTAATTCAGTTGCACTACCACTTAACACCGAACAGGTATTAGTTTCGCTCTCGTCTTTAGCACTCCATTTGCCTTCTGGTAACCAGATCCCATAACCATAACGGCTGGTGGCCGTGGTTACTATGGTGAAGTCGGCTTTAAAATCAAATTCTTCTCCATCGGTACACTCGACCGGCGTTGTTCCGTCAGGGTTAGTCACATTTTTGACTTCACTGACTCGAATATCATTGGCGGTACAGGTTAAATGGCTACCAGAGTATTGGGCTAAGCAGACATTATTTTTCAGTTGCGGCAAGAATCCCGCATCTGCGGTTGACAGACTCGTGACGCCATAAAGGGTCGTTGCGCTTACCAGCGCAATACCGAGCGCTTTGATAAGTCGTTTGCATTTAAATCGTTTCATAATATTTACCATCTTAATTAGTTAATATGGATAAAACGTACTTGTTACTTTTTGCTAGCCAACTTTTGATAAAGTGCTAGCGTGAAATGTTTAGATATTCGGCGTAATTTAGCGTTGCGCCGTTGTCGACATAGTGCCGATAAAGCTGAACACCGGAGTGAAATAGCTCTATGTCACTGGGCTTCAGTGAGTGAGATTTAGTGAGTGGGTATTCAAACTTGTGACTAAAGAATAAGCAAACACTGCGCCATAGATGTAAGGTTCTGAATACAAAGTTAAAAGTGATACTTAGCGCAGCTTTAAAATGTATTGATGTTTCAAGGATGAAACAGGGGGCGATTAGAGTTAATTTTTAACTGTTTGTTTGTGCTCGATTTACACTCTAATGTTGTTCAAGCAGATAGTGTAACGCTTGTTACACTTGGTGTTGCAGCGCATGTCTTTGTAGTATTGGATGTGTCGACATTATGCTGCAATAGTGGGAGTCACGAATGGTGTTTGCACCGCTAGAGTTTGATTTTGCATTTCTTAATCAAACGATAAAAGGTGGTTCTGGATATTTTAAGTTCTCGGGCAGCTGCCGATATATTGTGGTTATTACGTTTAATAGCATCGAGCAGTAGTTCTGTGTCGATTTCAACCCTGTGCTGGGCTAAGTCAACAACATCGTTGTCAGCAGGCTGAATCTTGGTGATTTTTATCCCTAAGTCTGCTTCACTTAACGGGTCACCATTTGCCATTATAATGGCTCTATGTATGCGGTTTTTAAGCTCTCTGACATTACCAGGCCACTCATAGGCAAGCATGGTTTCTGCTGCTTGAGGCGAAAGCGTGTATTGCTGTGCTTTAGAGCTGAAGATTTTTAAATATTCATTGGCGAGCAGTGTTATGTCCGCTTTATGCTCTCTAAGACTCGGTGCGTGAAGGTGTAGAATATTAATCCGATAGTATAGATCTTCACGAAATCGCCCCTCTTCAACAGCGGTTTCAAGGTTAATGTGAGAAGCGAAAATAATTCTACAATCAATAGTAATGGCTTTATTGCCGCCTAGGCGCTCTATGATGTGTTCTTCTAGAAAATGTAATAGATTAACTTGAGACTCTAATGATAGATCACCAATTTCATCTAAAAATAGCGTTCCCTTATTAGCCCTTTCTATATGACCAATATATTGCCTATCAGCGCCGGTGAAAGCGCCTTTTTCATGGCCAAATAGTTCGGATTGAATAAGGTTTTGGGGAAGGGCGCCGCAGTTGATCGTGATTAATGGGCCTAAACGCCGTTTGGATTGCTCGTGGATCAAGCGGGCGCAAAGGCCTTTACCTGTACCTGTTTCGCCGCTAATGAGAACTGATTCATCAGAGCCTGCCACTTTGGATAGGTTACATCTTAGCTGCTTGATAAGCTTAGTCTCCCCGAGTAATTGGTGATTGTTACAAGGAGAGGGGCTGGGAGAAGAATAAGGACAGTTGCTCTGCTGGGAAAGCGTTTCTTTTATGACGGCCATACCATATGCGTGGCCTAATGTGTGATTTAGACGATCCCAGTCAATGGGCTGGTGGTGATAATCAGCAAAGTAGCTAGATAAACATGAGGTTAGGTTTTTATCCTGAGTATGCGTTTTTGCAGTGATCGCTATCCAGATAAGGTTATTTTGATGAGCATTGAGGTGTTTTATGGTGCGTAATATCTGTAGCTTGTGACCGTTTGAGATTATTGCTATTGCAACTTTAATCTTGGTTGAATTTACGCATTGCAGCGCACTAGCAAGGCCATCGGCCTGAGTACAGTGCCAATTAAAGGGTTTGAGTTGTCTCTCTCCTTGAAAATCGTGGTCGGTAAAGTTTAATACCAATAGCTCCCTTATCGGTGACTCGCTATGTTTAAAATTGCTCATGGTATTGTCTAGAAGAGGGCTTGTGCTTATTACCAAGTAGAGAATAAGTTTTGAACAAATTTTAGGCTGTATATGGGGGATCGCAAGTCTTACAATGTGGGAGCATCTGCGTAACACAGTCTTAAGTCATCTAATTGTTTGTAAAAGCGGTTATTATTATTTTTTATGTTGTCTTAATATTGAGACAGTGGGCCTCAGCCTCCAAGCAGTGTTAAGTAAGCAGCGGTAATATGGTGTTTTTTGATGATGAAAAAATGAGCTCCTCCCTGAGCTCTTATTAGTTGTAGCATTGGTTATAACTATTAGGTTATAGGCATTAGTATGGACTTGGGAGCGCCGGACAATCTGCGGGGGCGCTCGGTACATACTTAACCCCGTTACCATCGGCAACTTTCATGTTGTTAAAGGTATCGAGCAAGGTCTTATAGTCATTCTGAGCCGTTGCATCGGTACCTTGCCACGCGCTGATTGCAGCAGTAACGATATCTGCGCTAGACATAGTGCCTCCGCCAGGCATCATTAACACGGCATCACCACCTAGGCGATACTCAATATTGAACAAAAATGCCAGTAATTGCTGGGCAAGTTGTTCCCTTGGATCGCCGCCACCATTGCCGTCAATGAGAAAATGTGACACTTCGGCTTTCACGGTACCCGCACCTGCTGAAATTCCATCTGTGATTGAGTCATTTTTGTATGCAGCATCGACAGGTGTACCATTGGTGAACATACCGTCAAATGGCTCATCGCCTTTACCGAAGTAGCTTGTTTCGCTGTCATAAGGGTCTAAACCATTGATATAACTTGTGACAAATGCTGCTTCCATTTCGCCCAGCCCGTTTTTGTTATGCCAATAGCCTTTAGTGCCGAAACTCGCCTCCTTGAAACAGATATTAGTAAATACCACGTCACCTAAAGGCGTGCTGCTATTGTCTAGGTAGGCATTACCCATGATAGGGGGTAATCGACCATCTGGGCCGCTAGCCTCGGAGCGCACATCAAACTCAAGAGTGACACTTGATGTTGCCATCCAGCCTTGAGCAGATGCCTCTTCAACTTGGTAGAAGTCTGATGGATAGGGAGTTAGCGGTGCATCACCATAGCCATTGGGTAATAGAACGCTGAAGGTCATCATACCGTTGGCATCTGTTATGCGGTTTGCATAACCGTTTTCTAGGATCGGGTCGGCGGTGAGTCCAAAGCGTGCTACCACTTCGTCATACACGTCTTTATTAACCGTGCTACTGATAGTATCGGGTATAGGGCCACCGTTAGACTCAAGTAAGCTAGGTGCATACTTTAATCGAACTGGCCAGTTAGCTATCCCAACTTCGTTGGCATCATGGATCCCATTATTATTGGTATCGAATACTTTTTTAACCGCAATATTGGCAAAACCCACCTGACTTAATGTAAGAGTGATCTGTGGATCGCTAGCTACCATAGGCTCTACACCTAAGGCTGCAGGGATTAAATCAGAGTACTCATTACTGGTATGTGGCGCTAAGCCGTCATCAAACAAATCAGGACAAGGCATTTCCATGACGAAACGCTGGATAAAGTCATTAGCGTCATCGCCATCCCAAAGATTAGGATCCTCTGGGCCGGTATTGAGTGAGCTAAACGCTTGGTAGTCATGAACATAACCTGATGTGGTTAAATATTGACTATTGAGGTTCTTGTCTTGATGCTCTGTCCATCTGAAGTGGTCTAAAGACCATGTATCATTTAACTGGCCTAGTGCCTCTTTAAGCAAGATAGTGGTTGGGTCGCCACTTGACTCGTCATTGGTGTTATCGTCATTACGCACATTTAAGCCATCTTCGATACCATATTGCCATTGCCAGATAAACTTCTCGCCTAGGTCTAAACGACAGTTTAAGTTGGCATCGTGGTAGTTACGCAGTGCGATAATACCGTACTGAGGTTTTTTCTCTTTTACCTTAAAGTTGTCGGTTTTAGCATAGCGTGGAATAAAGCCGTGAAAGCCTTCATTTTGCTCGCTATATTTATCCGTAGGGGTCATCCAAGCTTTATAAACTCCACCTTTATTGGGTGTGTCGGCATAAGGGTAGAGCTGAATGACCATGGCATTGAGAGGGGTTCCACCGTGATCGATGTCTGGGTTAAATTCATGAACCGTAATCGTTTTTTTACCATTGGTTGGGAACTCTGTACAGGAAACCAACTTTCCCTATCCAAGTAAGTACGGCTCTCTCCTAGGTATTGGGTAATGACGCCATTTTCGATTTTTACTTCTCGGCAGTCGACAGGATCGAGGGAGAGTAGTTGCTTACCGCTAGGATCGGTGACTTGGAAATAGTAGTTACCATCAGGAAGCGCCGCAGCGGATGCTGGCGCATTCATTCTAGGCCCACCATCAAGATAGACTTCGAGTTTACTTCCATATCTCACATTCTCATTGACTATGCCACCATCGGCTGTGGTGGTGAAAATCGCACCCGATAGCGCATTAGCTGCTATTGGCAGTCCTGCAAGGACAAGTGCTGCAAACATAGGTAAAAATGAGAAACGAGGTTTATTGTGAATACTCATAATTGATACCTCATTTATCGCAATATTCATCCTAATTTAATACATATTTGATGCCAACAATTAGGCTATAAAATTCAATGAGATAGATTTTACTCATGACTAAGGTGTCGCAAGAGGGTGACACTCCCAGTTATCTTTAGAGTCTTCAATGATTTAACGTGTCGCATTAGTGGAACAGAATCTTGGGGGCGGAGAAAAGAGGAAGGGCGAACATCTGCTATTTTTCTATGAATGCTTTCTATGAATACTTTTCTTTGAACTAAAGTGCAAAAAGGCTGAATAAACAGCCTTTTTGGGTTTCATCTACGTGTTTGTTGTATTAATTCATCCAAGGTAATAGCCTTCTTGAGAATCTATCAGCTTGACCAAGGCGAATTGCGCTGTTGTGGCGCATTCTGTAAAGCGCTTGGTAACATAGCGGTACTAAATACAGGCTGGTCACGGTTGAGAAGGTGAGGCCGCCGATAATCGCAATCGCCATCGGCGAGTATGATGGACCGCCACCGCCGAGCTGCGTATCACCCATGGCAAGTGGGACTAAGCCTAATACTGTTGTTCCTACTGTCATAAGCACTGGACGCAGACGGGTGAAACATACGGCGCTAATGGTGTCTGATAACTCATCAAGCTCAGGTGATAGTTGATTAATCTGATCCACCAGTACAATGCCGTTATTGACCACAATACCCATCAAGATCAAAATCCCAATCATCGCCATAATTGACATAGGCGTACCCGTAAATAGTAGTGCCCAAAATACGCCGGTAATGGAGAATAGGATTGAGGTGATAATTGCAGTTGGCAATAATAACGACTCAAACAGCGCGGCCATGACTATGTAGATCATCGCAATCGCCAAGATCATATTGGTTGCCATTACCGCTTCATCTTCATCTTGTTTTTGAAAGCCACCTCTTAATGAATAGCCGTAACCTGCAGGGAAGTTAACGTTGTCCATCACTTGAGTGATTTTGTTCTGCGCTTCCTCAGTCGTCAGTTCATCTAGATTTGCACCAATCGACAGTGCGGTCTGTCTATCGTAATGCCGAATGGTATCGAATCTTGGTAAAACCTCAACCTTGGCCAAGCTGTCTAAGGTGTAGACACGGTTATCGATGCGGATCACTGGCAGTTGTTTTAACTTCTCAAGCGATAATCGCCATTGCTGCTCAAACGACATTTCGATACGCAGTTCTCCATTGGGATCATGGCGAAATGATCGTAGAGGTGTACCTCGAAGCGCCATCGAGATGCTCGACGCAATTTCATTGAGCTTAAGATCGAGTCTCGCGGCCATTTGGCGGTCGATGCGGATCACCACTTCTTGTTGGGCACCGTTTAATTCAGAACGCACATCAGTGAGTCCATCAATATTGCTAAGCAGAGGAATGACTTGCTGGCTAAGGCCAATTAACTCAGAAGTTGAACGACCAGTGAGAGAGACGCGCACACCGTTGTTTTCCCCACCCCAGCCAAATTGTGGCTTAGCGATGGCAAACTTAGGAAAATCTTCACGAATGGTTTTCTTGAGTGCTTTCATATCGACTTCGGTATCTTCTTTTAAAATCAGTGTCGATTGACCTCTGTCGGCAGAAAAGTAGCTGTATACCGAATCAATTTGGAACTTGTCTTTATTGGCATACAGATAGCTTTCCATCTTAGTTATCATGGCTTCGGTGACATCTAAACTATGGCGGCCTTCCACTTGATAGTTAATGTATAAACGATTATTGCCTTCACCATCTGATTGATCCTGGCTGACCATACTCAGGGGCAGTGCAGTTGACGCTAACATCACGAAAGCTAACACACCCGATAGGCGTGGGTGAGCTAAGATCCAGTTGAGGCTACGACGATAGTTTGTTTGCAACCGACTCTGCTTAGTCGTCTTTTTGGCTTTAAAAGTCATTTTACTGAGCATTAATGGCAGCAGAGTTTTAGCGACTAACAAAGATGCTGCCAGTGAAATACAGATAGCGATAGCCACATGTTCTAAAAAGATGGTGAGCTCGACTTTGACACCGAAAATATTGGGTAAAAATACGATTGCCGTGGTCATGGTGCCCGCTAGTACAGCAAGCGAGACTTTGTCGACGCCCAGAAGAATCGCGCTCGTCTTCATCGGTGCATTGACCGCTTTTTGCTCATCAGCGCTAGCACTCGGTTTAGCATTGCCATCAGTATCGAGTGCCTGCTTTTCTTGCAGTACGCTTTCGGTCACGACCACGGCGTTATCAATCAACATACCTACCGCAAGTAATAAGCCCATCATAGACAAGATATTGAGGCTGTAGCCAAGTAAATACATGGCAGCGAGGGTCATGCAGATAGCAATCGGCACAGAAGAGACAATCACTAAGGTCATTTTTAGATCGCGAAGAAACAGGTACAGAACGACAAATGACAGTAGGGCGCCAATTAACCCCGCAGCAAGTAAATCGCGCAGCGATGAGGTAACCCCATAGGCCTGATCTTCCATGACAAACAGTTTAATGCCCTCAAACTGTGAGTCCTGTTTAGCCTCATCAATGACCTTCATGACGCGTTCTGATACCTCGACTAGATTCGCACCAGACTCTTTAAACACATCTAAGCCGACCGCGTAGTTTTGATCTAAATGACGGCCATCTAATCGCTCCGGCAGTGAAAAACTGACCGTTGCAATATCCCCTAAGGTGATCCCCGGCGCGAGCACTAAGGCGGTAATATCATCTAAGTTTCTAAACTCGCCCTTTGGCGAGACTTGATAAACACGAGAGTTAGTTTTTAGCACCCCCGCGTTAATGACAAAGTTTTCTTGCTGTAAACGGCGGTTAAGTGCTTGGACTGAAATATTGCTCGATGCCAGCTTATCGGCATTAATGCGAATTTCAATCTGCTTCTGTTCAACCCCATAAAGTGTAACCTGTGATACGCCTTCAACGCGCTCAAGCGGTCTTTTAAGCTGCTTGTCGAGCAGGTCAAACGCGCTAGATAGTTCGCGGTCGCTCGATATTCGCAAGTTGAGTACTGGCATATCGGCGGTACTAAATTGCCTGATAAACACTCGCTCAACATCTTTAGGCAGTAAATGGCGCACCGCATCGATTTTTTCGCGGGCTTCTAAGCTTTTGGTGGCAACGTTTTCTTCCCATTTCATTCTTAGCTCAATTTCAGCACCATTTTGTGAAGAACTCGAACGTAGCTCCTCAATACCGCCCATTGTGGCTAATGACTCCTCCAGTATATTCGTGATATCACGTTCCACTTCCGCAGGTGTTGAGCCTTTATAAGGCACCTCAACAATAACTTGAGGGATGTCGATGCCTGGGAACATCTCAAGTGGTAGTAATCGACTTGAAGCAAGGCCAAAGAGTAGGATTGCCACAAAAAACATTGTGGTGGTCACGGGCCTTGCAATGGCTAAGCGGGTGATATTCATGCTTTGCCTCCTTCAAGCGTTTGCTTGTTGACTACAACTGTCTCACTGTTATTTTTATCAAATTCCTTTCGGTCATACTCTTTTCTGTCAAAGACGGCATAAAGTACAGGCAGCACAACCAAAGTCAGTAAGGTCGACAAAGATAGACCGAAAATGACAGTAATCGCCATTGGCGCCCTCACTTCACTGCCATCACCTAGGCCAAACGCCATAGGAGATAGGCCCAGAGCGGTGGTCATTGTGGTCATGATAATTGGACGTAAACGGGATTTGGCTGCGTTTGAGATTGCAGTCAGCTTATCTTCGCCACTTTGACGTAGTTGGTTAATTCTATCGACCAGTACAATGGCGTTATTAACCACAATCCCCGCCAGCATAATAAGGCCGATAAACACCACCACACTGAGATGGGTTTGGGTGATATACAGACCTAAAATACTGCCACCTACCGCCATTGGTACCGCGATAAGGATGAGTAGGGGATGCAGCAGTGATTCAAATTGACTCGCCATCACCAAGTAAACTAAAAACACCGCTAATACTAAGGCAATTTGTAGAGACTTGAATGAATGCTCCATCTCCTCGTTCTGACCACCAAAGCGGGCTTGAACTGAAGTAGGCAGCGTTTGCGCGGCTAAAATATCGCGAGCGGTTAGCACGGCATCATTTAAGTCCCCGTATGCCAAGTTTGCAGACACAATGGCAACTCGTTGCTGGCTAATGCGGTTAATCGCAGAGGGACCAAGTTTTAGGCTGACATCAGCTACTGCGCTGAGCGATATAGGATGACTACTGTTTGGATTAATAATCATCGAATCGATATCGCTTATCTGATTGCGTTCTTCGAGTTCGCTACGGACCAATATGTCAATTTTACGATCTCTCACTGTGTACTGACTGGCAATCGTACCGCCAATGCGCTGGGCAATGCGGTTAGCGACGGTAGGAGCATCCATACCCAGTGCGGCTAATCGTTCATGGTCAAAGCGAATGCTAAGTTCTGGTTGGCCATCACGTAAACTGGTATTGATATCGGCAAAACGGTCAGATCCCGCTAAGGCATCGACTAAATTGTCGGCAGTTTGCTTAAGTTGGCCTAAATCGTAACCAATCAGCTCAATCTCCAGTGGGGTTTTGAAGCTAAATAGCTCAGGGTGTTGCACCTTGGCTTCAAGCTCAGGAATGCGCATTGCTGTTGCACGTAGCTTATTCGCAACAGCATCAAAGGCATTATGATCGCTAAGCACAACTTGTAAACGCCCCCAGTTTTCACCCCCGCGTGAGGTGTCTGATGTCATTAAGCCACCACTACCTGCCTGACTATAGGCATGCTTTACATCGCTGCGATCTTTTATCGACAGCGCAAGGGTTCGCAGTACGCGATCTGTTTGAGCCACTTCAGTTCCAGGTTGCAGTAACACCTCCACATAAAACTCGCCTTGATTCATCGGTGGAATTAGCTCCATGCCAAGGCGCGGTATTAACAGCGTCGCTCCCGCAGTGACAGCAATCGCAATAGATAGCGTTAAGACGCGAAACTTAAGTGCGGCGGCTAATAGCTTATGATAGAAGCGCTCTAATTTGTGGTAGCCCCAGTTAAATGCGCCGCTAATGGGGCGCATTATCAACCCAGTTAACCAAGATAGACTACGTCCCACAATAAGCACTAAGGTTAAGAGTGCGCTTGGCAGATAGTTAAATATCAATACAAAAGGAAACGAAAAGACTGTTGCACTGTAATGTTTCAATTTGGCGATTTTAGTCTGAGGCTTTGGCTTAATGGTTTGTTCCAATAAAGGCGGCAAGGCTTTAAAGCCTTCGCGAGAGGCCAGCATCGGAATTGTCGTGAGCGCGACAAGCAATGAGGCGAGTAGGGCGAAGGTGACAGTTAACGCTTGGTCGGAAAACAGCGCTCCTGCTACACCATCGACAAACACTAATGGTACAAATACCGCAAGGGTGGTGAGGGTTGAAGCAAAAATAGCGCCGGCGACCTCTTTGGTCCCCGTAACCGCAGCTTCGAGTCGGTTCATACCGAGCGACTTACAGCGGTCGATGTTTTCTAGCACCACAATGGCGTTATCAACGAGCAGTCCTACAGCTAAGGCAATTCCCCCTAGTGACATGATGTTAAGGCTGATATTGGCAAAGTACATCATATTGAAGGTTGCGATAACCGAAAACGGAATAGAAATTGAGATAATCAGGGTCGGAATAATATCTCTTAGAAACAGGTAGATGACTAGCATCGATAGCAAGCTACCTATCAAGGCTGCAGTGGTGACCTCATTAACAGCACTTTCAATAAATTCAGATTGATCGTAAATAACCTTTAATTCAGCCTTGGCATTACGCTCATTAAGTTTATTCAGTTCAGCGGTGACTTTACGAGCCACGGCAACAGTATTGGCATCACCTTCTTTATAAATGGCCAGTTCAATCGACTCTTTATCGCCTATGCGAGTAATGTCATTGCGCTCTTTAAAAGCATCGACGATTTGGGCGACTTCAAAGAGGCGAACCAGTGTTTGCTCATCACGGTAGATCACTATCTGGCCGAGCTCATCAAGCGAGTTAAACTGATTAAGAGTACGAACTAAGTATTCTTTGTCACCTTGGATTACTTTACCTGCCGAAAGGTTAATATTCTCTTCGGCAATACGACTGCGGATAAGATCTGCGCTTAAATTAAGCTGAGTGAGTTTTTGCTGGTTTAACTGAATATGAACTTCTTGCTGTAATCCACCTGAAAGCCTGACCGCTGCAACGCCAGATAAAGACTCAAGTTGGCGCTTTAACTCCTCTTCTGCATAAGTGCGCATCTGTTTTAATTCAGTTTCGCTCATCCCATCTGTTGTGCTTTGTCCGCTTTCACTGACATCTGCAACGGATAGGGCTAAACGTACTATGGGGTCTAAATTAGGGTTGAAACGCAGTAATAATGGCTTTTTCACATCCAGAGGCAACTCAATGGTGTCGAGCTTTTCTCGTACATCTAAGCTTGCCATATCCATATCTGTGCCCCATTCAAACTCAAGCACAACATCAGACATGCCTGAGCGAGAAATTGAGCTGATTTTTCTAAGCCCCTTTACAATACCTGCAGCCTCTTCAATGGGCTTAGACACAAGTTGCTCGACTTCAACGGGCGCCGCACCCACATATAGCGTACGAATAGTGATGGTCGGATAGCTCAAGTCAGGTAAAAGCTTTACCGCAAGGCGAGAGAATCCCACCATGCCGAAAAGAATGACCGCAAACATAAACATCCATACTGTTACCGGTCGATTAACCGCAGTTTTTATAATAGACATAACGTGCTCCGTTGTTACTTATCTATTTAGCTGACGCTAGATCTAATGAATGAGTTAACTCAACTGTCGCTTGAGGCTGAAATTTTTTGATAATAGACACCGCAGTCTCCCTATTTATTTGGCAGACGCTAGGTCTAATGAATTGATGACTTCGACTAATGATTGATCTTTGAGATTCTGTTGACCGCGGATCACAATCTGTTCTCCAGGCTCAATACCGGCGACGATTTCAACGGTATCGGCTTCGCGATAGCCAAGAGAGACACTGCGGCGATCGGCATTTTCACCATCGATAACATAGAGGGCAAATTCGTTGTCTTGGTTTATCACTGCGTTGTAAGGCACTGTGATGACATTACTATGAGTGTCGTACTTAAGCTCAACACGTGTGAACATACCGGCTTTAAGTGTGGCATTTTGATTTGGCACTGACAGCGTGACTTTAAAGGTGCCGCTTTGTGGATCAACGATGGGGCTGATCCGCAATACTGTCGCGTGAGTGGTTTGTTGGAGATGTTTATTAGCGTAAATCTCGGCTTGTTGGCCTAAACGAAGGTGCTGAAGTTGTTGCTCTGGCAGATGTACTATGCCGTAAAGTTCGTCTTGATTAACCACGTAAAATAGTTCATCAAACTCTTTCGCCATATTGCCAGATTTGACAAAGCGGGTGGCAACGATGCCATCGATAGGCGAGCGGATCAGACTTTCTTGGACATAAAGCGCGGCTAAATCTCGCTTTGCCATGGCGGCCTGTAGGTTGTATTCAAGTTTTGCCATAGAGTCGGCACTGAAAAACTCTTTATTGGTTATCTTTTTAAGGCGATTTAATTCTTGCTCAATGATCTCTACTTCTGCTTGAGAGCGGTCTAAATCAAACTTCTGTCTCTTAGAGTCGATAACAGCTAACAGTTGGCCCTTTTTAACTCTATCGCCTTCTTCAACCTTAATCTCTTGGATTAGACCAGCCACTCGAGTGACAACGTTAGCTTCTTGAGGTGCTTCTAATGTGGCAGTCGTGCTGTAAAAAGAAGAAACATCTCCTTGGATGACGGTTGCAGTCTCAACAGGAACAGCATACTTCTCTTCTTCCTTAGCTTGCTCTTCTGCGCCACATGCACTTAATAGTGTTGCGATTAGTAGAGTTAAAATGATTCTATTTTTATTTAACGTTTCCATGTAAGTAGGCCCTAATTCTATTTTCCGATAGGCCTGATAAAGCAGGATGTGTGCCAAAGTAAAAAGTTGTTTTTATTCAGCAGCTTACTTTCATGCTGTGTTCGTTTTTTGTGTTTTGATCACAAAATGTAGCGAAAAGTTACATATGTTGGTTTTTTTAACAAAAAAATACTCTGCTGACGATTTACTGCCTATTTACTGCCTTTAGCTAACTTTATAACAGTGCTTTATAACGATTTCTCACAGATATGAGTTGTGACTAATTGAAAGGTTTAGGCTAGATGAGCCATCAATATCGCGTATTTAGCTAACGGATATGACTGTTTTTACTATGTAGAAACGCCTTTTTTGCTGTCATTAACATTTTTCATGATGAATTTTATTTGGCGTATTATCTCAATTTAAGTGACGAGCTTAAATGTGATGATGACTGATATTTATCCGCGTTTATCTAAATCGATAAATTCACGCTTAGCATCACCCGTATAAAGCTGGCGAGGACGACTGATCTTATGATCAGGCTGATCTAGCATCTCTTTCCAATGTGCAATCCAACCGACTGTGCGGGCTAACGCGAACCATATTGGGTGAACATGCCGGAATACTCTATTGGATAGAACCAGATAATAAAAAAGGCACTCAATGAGTGCCTTTTAGGTCGTCGTATCTCAATTTAAGTGACGAGCTTAAATGTGATGATGACTGATATTTATCCGCGTTTATCTAAATCGATAAATTCACGCTTAGCATCACCCGTATAAAGTTGGCGAGGACGACTGATCTTATGACCAGGCTGATCTAGCATCTCTTTCCAATGTGCAATCCAACCGACTGTGCGCGCTAACGCGAACCATATTGGGTGAACATGCCGGAATATTTTATAGTATAGAACCAGATAATAAAAAAGGCACTCAATGAGTGCCTTTTAGGTCGTCGTATCTCAATTTAAGTGACGAGCTTAAATGTGATGATGACTGATATTTATCCGCGTTTATCTAAATCGATAAAGTCACGCTTAGCATCACCCGTATAAAGCTGGCGAGGACGACTCATCTTATGACCTGGCTGATCTAGCATCTCTTTCCAATGTGCAATCCAACCGACTGTGCGCTAGGGCGAACCATATTGGGTGAACATGCCGGAATACTCTATAGGATAGAACCAGATAATAAAAAAGGCACTCAATGAGTGCCTTTTAGGTCGTCGTATCTCAATTTAAGTGACGAGCTTAAATGTGATGATGACTGATATTTATCCGCGTTTATCTAAATCGATAAAGTCACGCTTAGCATCACCCGTATAAAGCTGGCGAGGACGACTGATCTTATGACCTGGCTGATCTAG
Organism: Shewanella sp. 0m-6; assembly: GCF_052977325.1. NCBI lineage: Bacteria > Pseudomonadati > Pseudomonadota > Gammaproteobacteria > Alteromonadales > Shewanellaceae > Shewanella > Shewanella sp. 0m-6. Next base: position 12,146 of record NZ_JBRIMD010000029.1, on the reverse strand, counting down.
CATCTCTTTCCAATGTGCAATCCAACCGACTGTGCGCGCTAGGGCGAACAATACTGTGAACATGCTTGTTGGAATGCCAATGGCTTTCATGATGATCCCTGAATAGAAATCAACATTGGGATAAAGCTTCTTAGACACGAAATACTCATCTTCTAGTGCAATACGCTCAAGCTCCATGGCTACATCTAGAAGCGGATCGTTCACTTTCAGTTCGGCAAGCACTTCATGACATGTTTCACGCATTACTTTAGCGCGAGGGTCGAAGTTCTTGTAAACACGGTGACCGAAGCCCATAAGACGGAATGGATCTTCTTTATCTTTAGCACGTGCAATAAACTCTGGAATACGATCAACAGTACCGATCTCTTCCAGCATATTTAGGCATGCTTCATTCGCTCCGCCGTGCGCAGGACCCCATAGAGACGCAATACCCGCTGCAATACATGCAAATGGATTAGCACCTGAAGAGCCCGCTAAACGTACGGTAGATGTTGACGCATTTTGCTCGTGGTCAGCGTGTAGGATGAAAATACGATCCATGGCGCGTTCAACGATTGGGTTAACCTTGTATTCTTCACAAGGTACTGCAAACATCATGCTTAAGAAGTTGCCAGCATAGCTTAAGTCGTTACGTGGGTAGACAAACGGCTGACCGATTGAATACTTGTAACACATCGCTGCAATTGTTGGCATCTTCGATACCAAACGATACGCGGCAATTTCGCGATGACGTTCGTCATTCACATCTAAAGAGTCTTGGTAAAACGCCGATAGGGCGCCAGTTACGCCACATAACATCGCCATTGGGTGAGCATCAGGTCTGAATCCTCTAAAAAAGAAGGCCAGTTGCTCGTTAACCATGGTGTGAGTCTTTACTGTGTGTACGAATTTTTCGTATTCAGCTTTACTTGGAAGCTCTCCATAAAGCAACAAATAGCATAAATCTAAGTAACTTGATTCTGTCGCCAGTTGATCGATCGGGTAACCGCGGTGAAGCAGTATTCCTTTCTCACCATCGATATAAGTAATTGCAGATTCACAAGATCCGGTCGCAAGAAATCCTGGATCGAAAGTAAAGTAACCTTTGCTACCTAACTTGCTGATGTCGATTACATCAAATCCTGCCGTACCTTCTTTAATAGGCAGATCGATTGAATCATTCCCTGGTAGTTCTAATTTGGCTATATTGTCAGCCATACCCCATTCTCCTTACTTCATTCTTATTGAGTGCGGCTTATCAAACGTCAATACTTTACAGTGAATCTAGATCACATTTCAATTTAAATAAGCGTTTAAATTCGTTAGACCATGGTATTAAATGCCATTAACTACCTGTGCCAACAGCAGCTTGGCAGATTTTTTTACCAAAAAAACTAAATTTGCATAATGTGATGTTTGTATTTGACATTTCACCCACGTATACTTGCCGCAGCTCAGAAGAGCTGCATACATTAGCGATTAGTTATCACTTATTTGCATGCTTAATTAGTGGTTGCTAAAACTGTTAAATGTTTGTTTCAAGTTTTCTTTTGTAAAAGTTCTAAACCGTGATCTTGATCACTGGTTAGAATTTGAGCGAAAGCGGTTCATATAACAAAAAATAGCTCAATTGAGCAGAGTGAGCAGAACGTGAAAAAGCAAAGACCTGTCCATTTAGATCTGCAGACCATACGCTTCCCTGCAACAGCGATCGCGTCGATTCTTCATCGTGTATCGGGTGTCATCATGCTGTTTGCCGTCGGTATCCTTATCTGGTTGCTTAATGAATCATTAGCATCAGCCGAGAGTTTCGCTGGCGTCCAATCTCTTTTTGATAACTTTGTTGTTAAGTTCATCGTTTGGGGAATTCTTACCGCGCTGGGTTATCACTTAATAGTGGGTATTCGCCACTTAGTGATGGATGCTGGCTACTGGGAAGAACTTTCTTCTGGTGTAACTTCGGCTAAAGTCGCTATTGCCTTGTCAGTAGTGTTTTCAATCATTGCGGGGATTTGGGTATGGTAACTAACGCAGCAAGTTTTGGGCGCAGCGGTGTCCATGACTTTATTCTTATACGTGCAAGTGCAGTAATCCTAGCCTGTTATACCATTTTCTTGGTTGGGTTTATCGCATGTAGCTCTCCACTAACTTATGACGCATGGCATGGCTTATTTAGCACGTTGCCAATGAAAGTCTTCACCGTACTCGCGCTAGTTGCAGTGTTGATACATGCCTGGATTGGGATCTGGCAGGTGCTGACTGATTATGTAAAGTGTGTTTCTCTACGTGGTGTACTTCAGTTTGTTTTTGTCGTAGCAGCCTTCAGTTATTTGGTCGCAGGCATTTTGATTGTGTGGGGTGTTTAAGTGGGTATTCCAGTTCGCGAATTTGACGCGGTTGTAATCGGTGCTGGTGGCGCCGGTATGCGTGCCGCTCTACAGATTTCTAAAGAAGGTAAGAGCTGTGCGCTGTTATCTAAAGTATTCCCAACTCGTTCTCATACCGTATCTGCACAGGGTGGTATTACTGTAGCCCTTGGTAATGCGCACGAAGACCACTGGGAACAGCACATGTACGATACCGTTAAAGGTTCTGATTTTATCGGTGACCAAGAAGCGATTGAGTTTATGTGTAAGACCGGTCCTGAAGCCGTTATTGAGCTTGAGCATATGGGTTTACCTTTCTCACGTTTCGAAAACGGCACTATTTATCAGCGCCCATTTGGCGGCCAATCTAGAAACTTTGGTGGTGAGCAAGCGGCGCGTACCGCAGCTGCTGCAGACCGTACCGGTCACGCATTATTGCATTGCCTTTACCAGCAAAACGTTAAACATAAGACCGAAGTCTTTTCTGAGTGGTATGCACTCGACTTGGTTAAAAATGAAGACGGTGTGATTGTCGGTTGTACTGCAATTGAAATTGAAACTGGCGAAATTGTTTATTTCAAAGCAAAAGCAACGATTTTAGCGACAGGTGGAGCAGGTCGTATCTACGCCTCTACTACTAACGCTCATATTAACACTGGCGACGGTGTGGGTATGGCGATGCGCGCTGGCGTGCAGATGCAAGACATGGAAATGTGGCAGTTCCACCCAACGGGTATTGCTGGCGCAGGTGTTTTGGTCACTGAAGGTTGTCGTGGCGAAGGCGGTTATCTGCTAAACAAAGACGGCGAACGTTTCATGGAACGTTACGCACCTAATGCGAAAGATTTAGCATCTCGTGACGTGGTTGCACGCTCTATGATGACTGAAATCCGTGAAGGTCGTGGTCTTGATGGCCCATTAGGTCCGCACTGTTTACTTAAGCTTGATCACTTAGGTAAAGAAACCCTTGAAGCACGTCTTCCTGGTGTTTGTGAATTGTCTCGTACTTTTGCACATATCGATCCAGCAGATGGTCCAATCCCAGTTTTACCGACTTGTCACTATATGATGGGTGGTCTACCAGCCAAAGTGAGTGGTCAAGTTGTACGCCAAAATAGCGATGGCACTGAAGAAGATGTAATCGGTCTATTCGCGGTTGGTGAAATAGCATGCGTATCGGTGCACGGTGCGAACCGATTGGGTGGTAACTCATTGTTAGATCTTGTAGTATTTGGTCGAGCAGCGGGTCAACACTTAGGTAAAGCATTGGACGAAACACCGATTGCAAAAGATGCAACACAAGCTGATATCGATGCCTCTCTAGCGCGTCTAAATCGCTGGGAAAGTAACAAAGATGGTGAAGATCCAACGGTTATCCGTAAAGACTTACAACTTTGTATGCAGCTTAACTTCTCAGTATTTAGAAGTGGCGATGCGATGGCTGAAGGCCTTAAAGAGCTTAAAGCTATCCGCGAACGTTTGGCTAATGCGAAACTTTCTGATAACTCAACAGAGTTCAATACTCAGCGTATTGAATGTTTAGAGTTAGATAACTTGATGGCAACTGCAATTGCTACGGCAACAGCGGCCAACTTCCGTACAGAAAGTCGTGGTGCACATTCACGTGAAGATTACCTAGAGCGTGATGATGATAACTGGTTATGCCACAGTATCTACGACCCGGTTACCGAGCTAATGACTAAGCGTGATGTGAACATGGAACCAAAACTTCGTGCCGCATTCCCGCCAATTAAGCGTACCTACTAAGGAGAAGACCCGATGAAATTGGAATTTGCAGTTTATCGCTACAATCCTGATGTAGACACTAAGCCATACATGAAGGATTACAGCTTAGAAGTGGATGAAGGTACCGACATGATGGTACTGGATGCACTATTAAAGCTTAAAGAGTTAGACCCAACACTCGCGTTTAGACGCTCATGCCGTGAAGGCGTATGTGGTAGTGATGGTATCAACATGAATGGTAAAAACGGCCTTGCGTGTATTACGCCAGTTTCTACCTTTAAAGGGAAAAAAATCGAAATCCGTCCACTGCCAGGCATGCCTGTAGTACGTGATTTGATTGTTGACCTAACTCAGTTCTATACCCAGTACGAAAAGATTAAGCCTTTCTTGATTAACGACGAAAAAACGCCTGCGCGTGAACATCTGCAATCACCAGAAGAGCGTGAGCATTTAGATGGACTCTATGAGTGCATCATGTGTGCATGTTGTTCTACGGCTTGTCCTTCATTCTGGTGGAACCCAGACAAGTTTATCGGTCCAAGTGGCTTGCTACATGCCTATCGCTTCTTGATCGATAGCCGTGATACGGCAACTGAGGAACGTTTATCTGGGCTTGATGACGCGTACAGCGTATTTCGCTGCCACGGCATCATGAACTGCGTTGACGTTTGTCCTAAAGGGCTTAATCCGACAAAAGCAATTGGACATATTAAGTCTATGCTGCTGCAGAGAGCCGTTTAGTATGCAGAACCAAGAGCCGATATTGATATAGCTCTATATGAGTCACTTTCCCTGTGGAGGGTGGCTCTTTTTTGTGTCATGGAAGACAAATATAACGAAAATCTGGAACTCTCGGGGCTACAGAGATTACATATCCTTTACGTTACTAAGGATCTGTATTTATGACTTTGGCTAAGCACGTGTATACAGTTTGAAAGGAATAGAAATGCACCAAGGCATCATGAAAGCCTGGCTCGAATCGTCACATCTTAATGGCGCGAATTCGACCTATGTAGAAGAGATGTATGAAGCCTATCAAGTCGATCCACAGTCAGTTACTGAAGACTGGCGTGTCGTGTTTGATAACCTCCCTCTAGTTAATGGTTCATCAGCGGATGTGCCAGAAGCTGCCCACTCTAAAGTACGCGACTATTTTCGTAGTCTTGCATTAGATGGACGTCAAAAAGGTTCACCTAAGGTGACCGATCATGAAGTCGATGCAAAACAAGTTAAAGTCCTACAGTTAATTAACGCTCACCGTTTCCGTGGTCATCAGAATGCCAATTTAGATCCGCTTGATATTTGGAAGCGCGACAAGGTATCTGAGTTAGACCCAGCATTTCACGGCTTAGATAGCGATGATATGCAGCGTCAATTTAATACGGGTTCATTTGCTCATGGTGGTGAAACCATGAAGCTGGTGGATCTCGTTAAAGCACTAAAGGCGACCTATTGTGGTTCTATCGGTGCTGAGTATATGCACATTACCGATACCGATGAAAAACGTTGGATTCAGCAACGTCTTGAACCGTCTCTGGGTGCTGCAAACTACTCAAAAGAAGATAAGACTCGAATTCTTGAAGGACTCAACGCCGCTGAGGGTATGGAAAAATACCTAGGTGCTAAGTTCCCAGGGGCAAAGCGCTTCTCGTTAGAGGGCGGTGATGCACTCGTTCCTATGATGCGTGAAATTATTTATCGCGCAGGTGATGCGGGTACCAAAGAAGTCGTTATTGGTATGGCACACCGTGGTCGTTTGAACGTGCTAGTCAATATTCTAGGCAAGAAACCATCAGAGTTGTTCGATGAGTTTGCCGGTAAGCACAGTGATGAGCTTAATGGCTCTGGTGACGTTAAATATCACCAAGGTTTCTCCTCAGATTTCGAAACGCCAGGTGGTAACGTTCACCTAGCACTTGCGTTTAACCCATCTCACCTTGAAATCGTTAACCCTGTGGTTATTGGTTCTGTACGTGCGCGTTTAGATAGACGCGGTTGTGATACGGGTTTGCAGGTGATGCCAATCACTATTCATGGTGACTCCGCCATTACTGGCCAGGGTATTGTGCAAGAAACCTTCAACATGTCGCAGACTCGTGGCTTTAAGGTTGGCGGCAGTATCCGTATCGTAGTTAACAATCAGGTTGGCTTTACCACTAACTTAACTGAAGACGTACGTTCAACTGAATACTGTACTGATATCGCTAAGATGGTGCAGGCACCAATTTTCCACGTGAATGCAGATGACCCTGAAGCGGTTGCTTTTGTTTCACAATTGGCAGTCGATTACCGTAACGAATTCAAACGTGATGTGGTGATTGACTTGGTTTGTTATCGCCGTCACGGCCATAACGAAGCCGATGAGCCAAGTGCTACTCAGCCTCTTATGTATGCCAAGATTAAAAAGCATCCAACACCAAGAAAGATCTACGCCGATAAGCTAATTGCTGAAAACGCAATGGGTAGCGATGACGTAACTTCGATGGTGAATGCTTATCGTGATGCACTTGATGATGGTGATTGCGTCGTGAAAGAGTGGCGACCAATGACACTTCACTCTGTCGATTGGAGCCCTTATATCGGCGCCGAGTGGAATGATGCATATGATGCGCATATGTCGATTGAGCGCATCAAAAACTTAGCTGATAAAATCAGTTATGTACCAGAAAGCCACAAGCTGCAATCACGCGTTGCTAAGATTTATAAAGATCGTTTAGCAATGGCTGCAGGTGAAAAACTGCTAGATTGGGGCTTTGCCGAGACTTTGGCTTATGCGTCGATTCTTGAAGACAAGAAACGTATCCGTATTACCGGTCAAGATTCTGGTCGCGGTACTTTCTTCCATCGTCACGCAGTATTGCATAATCAAAATGATGCAACGGCTTATATGCCACTGCGCAATATTGCCGATGAGCAAGGGCCCATTGATTTAACCGACTCGGTTTTATCGGAAGCATCAGTCCTAGCATTTGAATACGGTTACGCCACAGCCGAGCCGGGTGGATTAACACTATGGGAAGCTCAGTTTGGTGATTTTGCTAACTGTGCCCAAGTTGTTATCGATCAGTTCTTATCATCGGGTGAGCAGAAGTGGGGCCGTTTATGTGGCTTAACGATGCTATTGCCTCATGGTTATGAAGGGCAAGGTCCTGAGCACTCAAGTGCACGTCTAGAACGTTTCCTCCAACTTTGTGCTAACCACAACATGCAAGTGTGTGTGCCGTCGACACCAGCTCAGGTTTACCACATGCTACGTCGTCAGGTTGTACGCCCTATGCGTCGCCCACTCGTGGTTATGTCGCCTAAGTCATTGCTACGTCATCCATTAGCGGTTTCTAGCCTGGAAGAGTTAGCACACGGTACGTTCCAAAACGTTATCGGCGAAATTGATGAATTAAATGCAAGTAAAGTCGATAGAGTCGTATTTTGTAGCGGAAAAGTTTACTTTGAGCTCTTAGAGCGTCGTCGTAAAGAAGGCTTAGATAATGTTGCGTTAATTCGTGTCGAACAACTGTACCCGTTCCCACATGAAGAAGCGGCAGCAGCCCTTGCTGAATATAGCCACGTTAAAGATTTTGTTTGGTGCCAAGAAGAGCCACAAAACCAAGGTGCTTGGTATTGTAGTCAACATCATTTCTGGAGTGTCATTCCTGGGGGAGCTCAGTTGAGCTACGCAGGCCGTGAAGCTTCAGCTGCACCAGCATGTGGTTACCCTGCATTGCATGCTCAGCAACAAGAATCATTAATCAACAGTGCGTTAAAGCTGTAGTAATAGACATTATATAAAAAGGATCGTAATCCATGAGTATCGAAATTAAGGTACCCGTACTGCCAGAATCAGTTGCAGATGCAACCATTGCGACATGGCATGTTCAAGCTGGCGAGCAAGTTTCTCGTGATCAAATCCTTGTTGATATTGAAACTGATAAAGTCGTACTTGAAGTTGTTGCACCAGAAGACGGACAGATTGCTGAGTTTTTAGCTCAAGAAGGCGATACTGTTCTTGGTGAAGCTGTGATTGCAAGCTTCGTAGCGGGCGCAGTTGCAGGTCAAGAAGTCACTAAAGCTGAAGCTGAAGCTGCAGCACCTGCGGCTGATGAGTCTAATGATGCACTGAGCCCATCAGTTCGTCGTTTAATTGCTGAGCACAACGTTGATGCAAATGCGGTTAACGGTACGGGTATCGGTGGACGTATCACTAAAGAAGATGTTGAAGCTTTTGTTAAGAACAAAGGCGCAGCATCGGCTCCAGCAGTAAGTGCACCAGTTGCCGTAGCACCTCTTGCTGAGCGCAGCGAAAAACGTGTACCTATGACACGTCTTCGTAAAACGATTGCGAATCGTCTACTTGAAGCTAAAAACTCTACAGCTATGCTAACGACGTTTAACGAAGTTAACATGAAGCCAATTATGGATATTCGTAAGCAATATCAAGAGATTTTTGAGAAGCGCCACGGTATTCGTCTAGGTTTCATGTCTTTCTACGTTAAAGCGGTCACTGAAGCACTTAAGCGTTTCCCTGAAGTGAACGCTTCAATAGATGGTGACGAGATTGTTTATCACAACTATTTCGATGTGAGCATTGCAGTATCGACTCCTCGTGGCCTTGTGACCCCCGTTCTACGTGACACAGACAAGATGAGCCTTGCTGATATCGAGCGTAATGTGCGTGAACTCGCCATTAAAGGCCGTGACGGTAAGCTAACAGTAGAAGATATGACTGGTGGTAACTTCACCGTGACTAACGGTGGTGTATTTGGCTCACTGATGTCAACACCAATTCTGAATCTGCCACAAAGCGCAATCTTAGGCATGCATGCCATTAAAGATCGCCCAATGGCAGTAAATGGTCAGGTGGAAATCCTGCCTATGATGTACCTCGCACTTTCTTACGATCACCGGATTGTAGATGGTCGTGAATCAGTTGGTTACTTGGTTGCTATTAAAGACTTCCTAGAAGATCCAACTCGTCTGTTACTTGACCTTTAGGTCAAGGCAGACAATACCCTCGTTGCAGGCCCTACTAGGGCCTGTTGAAAAATTTATAAGAAGTAGAATGGATAGATCATCATGAATTTGCATGAATATCAGGCAAAAGCTCTATTTGCCGAATATGGTTTACCAGTGTCAGAAGGTTTTGCGTGTGATACTGCTCAAGAAGCAGTTGAAGCAGCGGGCCATATTGGCGGTGATATGTGGGTTGTTAAGTGTCAAGTACACGCTGGCGGCCGTGGTAAAGCAGGTGGCGTTAAAGTTACCGGTGATAAAGAAGAGATCCGCGCATTCGCTGAACATTGGTTAGGTAAGAACCTTGTTACTTACCAAACTGACGAGAAAGGTCAGCCAGTAGCTAAGATTTTAGTTGAAAGCTGCACTGATATTGCAAATGAACTGTACCTAGGTGCAGTAGTAGATCGCTCAACACGACGCGTTGTGTTCATGGCGTCTACCGAAGGCGGCGTTGAAATTGAAACCGTGGCAGAAGAAACGCCTGAGTTGATCCATAAAGCGATTATTGATCCGCTTACTGGTCCTCAGCCATACCAGGCACGTGATCTTGGTTTCAAGTTAGGTCTTAACCCAACTCAAATGAAGCAATTCACTAAGGTCTTTATGGGCCTAGCGAAAATGTTTGAAGACCATGATTTCGCACTACTTGAAATCAACCCACTTGTTATCACTGAAGAAGGCAACATTCATTGTCTTGATGGCAAGATTGGTATCGATGGTAACGCACTGTTCCGTCAGCCTAAAATCCGTGAAATGCACGATCCATCACAAGATGATGCTCGTGAAGCTCACGCGGCTAAGTTTGAGCTTAACTATGTAGCACTAGACGGAAACGTTGGTTGCATGGTTAATGGTGCTGGCCTAGCAATGGGTACGATGGATATCGTAAACCTACATGGCGGTAAGCCTGCTAACTTCCTAGATGTAGGCGGTGGAGCGACTAAAGAGCGTGTAGCTGAAGCATTCAAGATCATCTTGTCTGATTCAAACGTTAAAGCTGTTCTTGTGAACATCTTTGGTGGCATCGTTCGTTGTGACATGATTGCTGAAGGCATCATTGGCGCAGTTAAAGAAGTCGGTGTTGAAGTACCTGTTGTTGTACGTCTTGAAGGTACTAACGCTGATCTAGGTCGTGAAGTGCTAGCTAACTCAGATCTAGATATTATCGCAGCTACAAGTCTAACTGACGCGGCTGAGCAAGTAGTTAAAGCTGCGGAGGGCAAATAATGTCTGTATTAATTAACAAAGATACCAAAGTTATCTGTCAAGGTTTTACTGGCGGTCAAGGAACATTCCACTCAGAGCAAGCTATCGCTTACGGCACTAAGATGGTCGGCGGTGTTTCTCCTGGAAAGGGTGGTCAATCTCATCTAGGTCTTCCAGTATTTAATACTGTTAAAGACGCAGTTGAAGTGACTGGCGCAACGGCTTCAGTTATCTATGTGCCTGCACCTTTCTGTAAAGATGCAATCCTAGAAGCAATCGACGGTGGCATTGAGCTAATCGTTTGTATTACTGAAGGGATCCCAACGTTAGATATGCTTCAAGTTAAAGTTAAGCTTGAAGAAACTGGCGTACGCATGATTGGTCCAAACTGCCCAGGTGTTATCACACCTGGTGAGTGTAAGATTGGTATCATGCCAGGTCACATCCACAAGCCAGGTAAAGTAGGTATTGTTTCTCGCTCTGGTACGTTAACGTACGAAGCGGTTAAGCAAACGACTGATGAAGGTTTTGGTCAATCAACTTGTGTTGGTATTGGTGGCGACCCTATTCCTGGTACAAACTTCATCGACGTATTGGAAATGTTCCAAAACGATCCACAAACTGAAGCAATCGTAATGATTGGTGAAATTGGTGGCACAGCTGAAGAAGAAGCTGCTGAATACATCAAGGCTAACGTGACTAAACCAGTTGTATCATACATTGCTGGTGTTACTGCACCTGAAGGTAAGCGTATGGGCCATGCTGGCGCAATTATCGCAGGTGGTAAAGGTACGGCAGAAGATAAGTTTGCGGCTCTTGAAGCTGCAGGCGTAACGACTGTACGTTCACTTGCTGATATCGGTAAGGCACTTCGTACCAAAACAGGTTGGTAATTTCTAACCTTGTTTAAAAAAGGCGCTTTTAGCGCCTTTTTTGTTGTCAGCTCTTTATGTTTACAATAAAGGTAAGTGTAATTTTTCAATTTTGTCAGTTTGTTTTTAGAGTTTAATTCTACCAAGAGGGGCAAAGCTAGAACTATTGGCGATAAATCCGTCTTATTTTGTCAAAAATATGGCGTAGTTTTAACAATCTGTTATACCTAATTTATCTATAGGGAACTTGTAGGTAACTTTTATGTCGATGGTTAGTGCAAAAGAATTTTCTGATTGGCTGCGAATGAGGTTTGGTGAACTCAACGAAGGTGTTTCGCTCACCCGTAAAGATATCAATCAGTTAACTGGCCGCCAAAACTTTTCTGCGGATTTTGTTAACGATATCCACTTTGAGCTAATGCGTCATGGGTTAGCCTTTGTAACAGATACGTCTAGAGAGCATTTTTACCTCGTGCCAATTAACAAGCAGTCATGGCGCGACCGCTTAGAGCAGCAGTTCGAGAAGGAGATCTTCTGTAATATTATTCCGCTTAATGTGTCTAGTAAGTAGTATGCTCTCGCTTTAAAGCCCTGCTTTTTATATCTGAATATCTTTATGTTAGGGACTAGGTTATTTCGATGTGGCTAACCCTTCGAGATGACATGGTGTCGCTATGATTTTTATTAGCTGTCAATTTAGCGTTGCCGGTAAAAGGTTTTAGATACATTTTTGACCTAGAAACCACAAAGTTCCAATCTTGTTAACACAACCACCCGTACTCTGCTATTATCCCTGCGCTCAATCTCGCTCTAGCTTTATTTATAGCCATTGCTATTCTCCACGCTAGTAAGCCTTTATTTATAAAGGTATTAATTTGTTAAGGGATTTAATACCAATCTAAGTAAAAATATGATCTAATTGCATTCATCGTATTCTCTTCATTTGTGGTTATGGATAACTTTAAAA
>NZ_JBRIMD010000028.1:0-54900 GCF_052977325.1 Shewanella sp. 0m-6 | reverse complement strand
AGGTTCTAGGTTCTAGGTTCTAGGTTCTAGGTTCTAGGTTCTAGGTTCTAGGTTCTAGGTTCTAGGTTCTAGGTTCTGCATACCAAACAACACCAAGCTGGCTCTTTATAATCTTTCGTTTTCCGCTGCCGTTGATTCTCTGTCTATTCAGCTTTTGTTTTACCATCTTGCCTTTGCGGCCTTTGCCGTCTCAGCTTGTATCGTCTCAGCTATTCTCGACTTATCACCTGCTCTTTCGGCTTTATCTTCTTTAGAATCTAGAGCACTCGTAAACTCGCTGCGAGGACGCTTCGCGGCTAGAGCGGGCTTCGCCCTGCTATACAATCAAAAGACGGCATTGTGTTTTTTATGTAGGTTGGGCTTTAGCCCATCAAAGGTGACGGCATAAATGCCGACCTACTTTAGAACAAGGACCTAGATCCTAGGACGCTTCGCTGCGAGGACGGGCTACGCCCTACTAGGAACAGCAAAGTCCCATCTTTGCCGTTTCTTAGCTTTTCCGTCTCTGCTCGCACCGTCTCAGCCTTTCCGGCCTTTCCCGTCTTCGCTTTTCCTAGGACCTAGAACCTTCTCAGCCTTTAACCTGCTTTTACCGTCTTTGACTTTCCTAGGACCTAGATCCTAGGACCTTCTTGCCTTAATCATCTCTAAACTGGTATCGAGCATACGGTTAGCAAAACCCCACTCGTTATCACACCAGAGTAATAGCTTCACCAAATGACCATCGCTGACTCGGGTCTGCGTGCCATCGACAATGCTTGAACGTGGGTCGTGGTTAAAGTCACACGATACTAACGGCTCATTGGTAAATCCGACCACGCCAGAATATGAACCTTCAGTTGCTTGTTTAAGCACTCGGTTCACGGTTTCGATATCGACGCGCTTATTGAGCGTAACGGAAAGGTCGATTGCGGTGACGTTAATGGTCGGCACGCGTACAGAGATAGCTTCAAACTTATATTTCATGTGCGGCAAAATACGCTCAATACCCCGAGCAAGTTTAGTATCGACAGGGATGATTGATTGACCAGCGGCGCGGGTTCTACGTAAATCGTCATGATAGGCATCGATCACTTGCTGATCATTCATTGCCGAATGGATAGTGGTAATCGCACCACTTTTAACTTCAAAATGCTTATCGAGCACGTCGATCACCGGTACGATACAGTTAGTCGTGCATGATGCATTCGACACTATGGTATGTTCGGCTTTGAGTAAATCTTGGTTAACACCATAAACAATGGTGGCGTCGACATCGCTAGATGACGGGTTACTGATTAGAACTTGCTTAGCACCCGCTTTTATATGCGCTTCACATTGCACTCTGTCATTAAGCACGCCCGTCGCTTCATAAACAATATCAATATCCAGTTCTTTCCAGGGCAGATTTTCAGGATTAGGTTCATGCAGCAATTTAATGGCGTCGTCACCAATAATCATATGCTGATTATCAAGTGACACTTGGGTGTGGAAGCGCCCGTGGGTGGTGTCGTACTGAGTTAAATGAAGCATCGCTTCAGGTTTGGCCAACTCATTAATCGCCACTATCTGAATGCGGTCACGTTTGGCAGATTCATACACTGCACGAAGAATTGAACGACCGATACGGCCATAACCATTGATAGCGACTCTGATCATGTAAGCTTTCTATTTCCTTTAACAGCTTAATTATTGATACGACAACGGCCTACCTCAATAGGTAAGCCGTTGTATCATAAATGCTTAAAGTAAAAAATACGTAAACAATTATTCTGTATCATAGAGCAAATTATTGATGCAATACACTGATTAATCTTTCGACTCGCGCCTAGGTTAACCGCCCATTGCATCATTAGCTCTGACACGTTAGCTGATTATAGTCCGTTAACGGTTGCTACAACGTTTTCAACAGTAAAGCCAAAGTACTTCAACAAGTCGCCACCAGGAGCAGACTCACCGAAGGTGCTCATGCCCACAACTGCGCCGCCAAAGCCAACATACTTGTGCCAGAAATCAACGTGAGCCGCTTCAATCGCAACACGCTTAGTCACAGAGGCTGGTAGTACAGACTCTTTATAAGCCGCATCTTGCTTATCGAACTCGTTAGTTGACGGCATAGACACAACGCGAACCTTTTGGCCTTGCTCAGTCAGTACTTTTGCAGAATCTAGTGCTAGCTGAACTTCAGAGCCAGTAGCAATAAGGATTAGGTCTGGCGTACCAGCGCAATCACTTAGTACATAACCACCTTTAACAACGTTTGCTAACTGCTCAGCGCTACGTGCTTGAGCTGGTAGGTTTTGACGGCTGAAGATTAGCGATGTTGGCGCGTTACGGCGCTCGATTGCATTCTTCCAAGAAACCGCAGTTTCAGCCGCATCACATGGACGCCATACCGTCATGTTTGGTGTCATACGTAGGTTTGCAAGCTGTTCAACTGGCTGGTGAGTTGGACCATCTTCACCTTGACCGATAGAGTCATGGGTATAAACGAAGATGTTCTGAATGCCCATCAATGCAGACATACGTACAGCGTTACGTGCGTATTCCATAAACATCATGAACGTTGCGCCGTAGTTGATGAAACCACCGTGTAGAGAAGCACCGTTCATGATACCGCTCATGCCGAATTCACGTACACCGTAATAGATGTAGTTACCGGCTGGATCGTCTTGAATACCTTTAGAGCCTGACCAAAGCGTTAGGTTAGAACCGGCTAGATCTGCAGAGCCACCTAGCATTTCAGGTAGGATAGCGCCAAATGCACCAATAGCATTTTGTGATGCTTTACGGCTAGCAATGCCTTCTGCTTTATCTTGACACTCTTGAACGAAAGCTTGTGCTTTTTCTTCAAAGTCAGCAGGTAGGTCGCCAGAAATAACACGACGCTTGTATTCAGCCGCCAATTCTGGGAATGCTGCTTCATATGCTGCGAACTTATCGTTCCAGTTAGCTTCGTTAGCTTGACCCGCTTCTTTAGCATCCCAACCCGCGTAAACGTTTTCTGGGATTTCAAATGCACCGTGGTTCCAGCCAAGGAATTCACGAGCCGCTGCGATTTCAGCATCACCTAGTGGTGCGCCGTGACAGTCGTGGCTGCCAGACTTGTTTGGTGAACCAAAACCGATAGTCGTTTTACAGCAGATCATGGTTGGCTTGTCTGTAACAGACTTAGCTTCTTCGATAGCTGCGCGGATTGCGTCGCTGTCGTGTCCGTCTACGTTTGCAATAACATGCCAGCCGTAAGACTCAAAACGCTTAGGCGTATCGTCAGTGAACCAGCCTTCTACGTGACCATCGATAGAGATACCGTTGTCATCCCAGAACGCGACTAGCTTGCCCAAACCTAATGTGCCGGCTAGTGAACATGCTTCATGAGAGATACCTTCCATCAAACAGCCATCACCTAGGAAGCAGTATGTGAAGTGATCAACGATGTCATGACCTGGCTGGTTGAACTGTGCAGCCAGTGTCTTTTCAGCAATCGCCATACCCACAGCGTTGCTGATACCAGCGCCTAGTGGGCCCGTTGTCGTTTCAACACCGGGTGTGTAACCGTATTCTGGGTGACCTGGTGTTTTAGAGTGAAGCTGACGGAAGTTTTTCAACTCTTCGATAGGTAATGCATAACCTGTAAGGTGCAGCAAAGAGTAAATAAGCATAGAGCCGTGGCCGTTAGAAAGGATAAAGCGGTCACGATCAACCCAGTCTGGGTTGTTTGGGTTGTGCTTTAGGAAATCGTTCCATAGCACTTCAGCAATATCAGCCATCCCCATTGGTGCACCTGGGTGACCAGAATTGGCTTTTTGAACAGCATCCATGGTCAATGCGCGGATTGCGTTTGCGAGTTCTTTACGAGATGACATGCTCTCTCCTGCTTCGTTTTGAGGTATTGAGGCTTAGATTGAGAAAAGGGCCACAAATTTGTATTTGCTTTTCCCTTCCCTACAGCAAATTTTGGAGCCATATTTTCGCCTACTCGCCAGTAGGACGCAAATTTAATTCACCCAGAATGAAAAATATTGGCACTTTTAAGTGAGATGAATGAAGCTTGAGCAAATTAATGCCATCAAATAATAGCTTTTTTCTATTTCAGCGGTGAGTTTTTGGCAAAAATGGGCAAATTATTGATCATTCCTAAATCAGAACGCTGCGCATAAAACAGTAAAAATCACCTTTACTTACATAGATCTAATGTAAATCAAAAACCCTATTAAATATCCATCTAGCAAATAAAATGCGCGCGTGACTGCACAAAATTTAGTGAAAGGGGTGTCATCAACTCTGTTTTACACTAGAATAGCCGTCTAGATGTAGATACTTCTACACATTCAAATTGTTTAAAGACGAGATTTTCCATCATGGCAAAGCACTTGTTTACCTCTGAGTCGGTCTCAGAAGGTCATCCAGATAAAATCGCCGATCAGATTTCTGATGCGGTACTAGACGCAATTTTGGCGCAAGATCCAAAAGCTCGTGTAGCATGCGAAACTTATGTCAAAACTGGCATGGTTATGGTTGGCGGCGAAGTTACCACTTCAGCTTGGGTTGATATCGAAGAGATCACCCGTAAGACTGTACGTGACATTGGCTACACTCACTCAGATATGGGTTTTGATGCCGACTCTTGCGCTATCCTAAACGTAATTGGTAAGCAGTCTCCAGACATCAACCAAGGTGTTGACCGTGCTGACCCTAAAGAGCAAGGTGCTGGTGACCAAGGTTTAATGTTTGGCTATGCCAACAACGAAACCGACGTACTCATGCCTGCGCCTATTACTTATTCGCACAAGCTAGTTAAGCGTCAGTCTGAAGTACGTAAAGACAAGACACTTCCATGGTTACGTCCTGATGCGAAAAGTCAGGTTACTTTTGCTTATAACTCAGATGGCAGCATTGCTGGTATCGATGCAGTTGTTCTATCTACGCAGCACAGCGAAGATGTGACTCAAGCAGACCTCATTGAAGGTGTAATGGAAACCATCATCAAGCCAGTATTACCGGCTAAGTGGTTATCTAAAGACACTAAATACTTCATCAACCCAACTGGCCGTTTCGTTATCGGTGGTCCAGTAGGTGATTGTGGTCTAACGGGTCGTAAGATCATCGTTGACACATACGGTGGTATGGCTCGTCACGGTGGTGGTGCTTTCTCTGGTAAAGACCCATCAAAAGTTGACCGTAGTGCAGCATACGCAGCACGTTACGTTGCTAAGAACATCGTTGCAGCAGGTCTTGCAGACCGTTGTGAGCTTCAAGTGTCTTACGCTATTGGTGTTGCAGAGCCAACGTCAATCAGCATCGAAACATTTGGCACTGCTAAAGTTGGCGAAGAGCTATTGATTGACCTAGTACGTCGTCACTTCGACCTACGCCCATACGGTCTAACAGAGATGTTAAACCTAGCTCGCCCAATCTACCAAGCGACGGCTGCATATGGTCACTTTGGTCGTAACGAGTTCCCATGGGAAGCTACTGACAAAGTTGACGCACTACGCGCTGACGCAGGTCTTTAATCGTTATCGATTAAATCGGCGTTGCTGGTTCAACGCCAATGAAAAACCGCCACTTGGCGGTTTTTTTATGTCTGGAACATTTATGCCGATTTACCATGGATGACTTTTTCAAAATAGTAAATCGTCGTTGTGTCTGGAACATTTATGACGATTTGCCAAGGATGATTTCTAGCTTGGTTAGATATATGGAACCAAGTAAATAACTTTATCTATTGTGGTTCCAACTGCCTGCGGCAAGCTTATGTGCAGATACTGCTTAGGCTCGCTACAAGCACGTCCCTGTGAGCTCAACGAAAACATCCCTGTTTTCGATGGCCTAATCCGCATCTACACTAGGTTTCAGACGCAACCATTTCGCTCCTTAGTACTGATTAAGAATAATTCGATTATTCCAGTCATCTACAACTAGCTGTAACTCCACTTTGGTGCGACAATTTAACTTTCAGAAATAGACTCAAAACCATTTTGTTTATGACAACGGCAATGAATACAAAGCTGCAATTAACTTGGTTAGCGCCTGATGAGCGTATCGAGGTGAAGAAGTTCTACCGCCAGCATATGCCTTACGCACGCTTGTTGCAGAAAGAGTCTATCTGCGTGTTAACGCAAACTAACTCTAGCCTTGATAATTATGGGGGAATCACTTCCTCCAAGATAGTCGCTAGTGCGCGTATTCGGCCTATTGGTCAGTTAGCAATTTTAACCGGCATGTTGGTGCACCCAGATTTTCGCGGCCAAGGTGTGGGTCATCAATTGATGGATGAACTTGCATCCGTTATCAATAACGACAAGACCTATATTTTTGCCTTAGCGCATTTAGAAGGGTTTTACGCGAAACATGGGTTTAGCGCTGTGTCATCAGCGCCGAATGATATTCAGCAGTTGTTTCTCAAATATCAGAGTTCTGATAAGGAACTTGTTTTAATGGGTATTGTTCCCACAGACTAGTGGGGATGAGGCCTTACGGCCTTTGACGCAATCAAGCTACGCTTGATAAACATCGTGGCGCTTCGCCCACACCAGATTTTTAAGGCATCAGGCTGCGCCTGACCAAAGTCGTGAGCTTCCAGCTCACACACGGCCAAGAAGGGATCTACAGCAATCCGCTCAAAAAAAATTTGACATTATTGCCCACCACCATGTTTAACACATTGTTATTATTCGAGTTGCAATCAATAATACCGTCACCCTTTTACCTCTACCATACGTAAAAGGTACTTAGCTATATTAAACTTTAAGCTCAAATGGTACATAGATGAACACTGTTGATAAAGGCGATAAGCTAGAAAAAACTATCTTCGATATCTTCTCCGATGATATTGAAAATGATCGATTTTGGGCGCGTAAAGAGTGCTGCAAAATATTCACTAAAAAAGGTTATTACTCTAAAGATCGAGAAAAAAACATTACCTTCGACGTGTCTATTGAAATCTACCAGCCTGGGCAGAAAGAATACTCCGTATTAGTGTTGATTGAATGCAAGAATTACAATCACCGAGTGCCTGTTGATGATGTAGAAGAGTTTTATGCCAAAGCCCAACAGATTTCAGGAGCAAATATTAAAGGCATCATAGCCTCAACTAACTCATACCAAGACGGAGCTTTCAAATTTGCGAGGTCTAAAGGTATAGGCTTGTTGCGGTACTTCAATCCAGATAAACGTGAATGGATATTAAATCGTTCACCATCTCTCATAAAGGGCAGAAGCGAAAGCGTTACAGAGCGATTAACTGTATCAGAAGGCTTACTTGAACAAGAATATAAAAGCAAAGGCTTCGATTTCTACTGCTACTCGAGCGGGACTTATACAACTTCAACTCATCAATTAATATCTAACCTCATTTTGCAAAATGAACCTAAAGAGCATCAAAATATTGATACTCGCATTAAAACCATTCCCCCAAAAAAACACTCACTCGTAAAATACCTTGAAGTTGAAGTCATAGAGGATCTGTGCGCAGATGTACTAAAAGGTATTAAGTATTTTTCCGGACCAGTATCCGTAGAAGATCTACAACGATATGCTTTCGAACAGCATACTGTGAAAGTTAAGTTGGGTGTAAGCTTAGAGCTTGGTGTCCTAGGATGTGTAAACTTTGAAGATGGTGTTATAAATATTGACAACAAGCAATGTGAAACTGAATCAAGGACTAGATTTACAGTCGCCCATGAACTAGGGCACCTATTCCTCAAACACTCTGAGTTTATGGTTGGTGAAAACTGCTTAGACTCCCACCTTGTCAGTGTGGATCGTACCGATATTATATTAAAGGATGTCATTCGGATGGAGTGGCAAGCTAACCAATTTGCAGCATGTCTTCTATTGCCAAGGCGAGCATTTATTAAAGCTTTTCTAGCAGAAACTGAAAAGCGAGGAATTGTAGATCGTGGGTTTGGTTTACTATTTGTTGACGGACAAAGTTGCAATGTATCTGCTATGAACTCTATTTCAGTGTCATTAATGAAACGATTTAACGTATCAAAAACTGTTGTCATTATTCGCATGAAGCAATTACGTATTTTGCGTGAATCTGCAGCATGATTTTCAAATAAAAGAAATATGAGTATTCTCTACTAGCTTCTACGCTGAATAGCCATTTCTTGAAGAAACCAAATGAATCTTCAAGCTCACAGAAAACGCCAATTCCCCATCGGAGTTGCCGAAGTGCGTTGGAATAAATCGCGTGATACCGACATGGATGTCGGCGTAGCTTTCGCGGGGCAGGATGCCCCATCGGAAGCGTTAGCGATTTATCCATAAGCATGAGGATCAACAACTTCGTAGGGGCGGCTCGGGTGATGCAAGAGGGGGAAGCTGTTGTCCCCCTTTTGCCCGAGTGTGAGCTGGAAGCTCACGACCTTTATCAAGCGAAGCTTGATTGCTCTACTCTGCTGCGGTCGAAGCGCCGCGACGTTAATTGTTAGATGAAGTCTAACTTAGAAGTCAGGCGCAGCCTGATAGATTTATCAAACTAAGTTTGATTGCTTCAAGCTATAAAGCGTAAAGTCAGCCGCAACCTGACACAACCATTATTGGTTTGCCAAAACCTCTTCCAGCTTAAGCCCTGTTAAATCTCGAATCGTGCGCCATAAATAATAAAAGGTGCCCATCATCATCAACATCGATGGCACGGCAATCATTGGGTAACTGTATAAGCTCAATTGCCCCAGCTGTTCATTGAACTCAGGGGTCCCAGTAGGGCTGGTGACTATCCATTTGGCCAATATGTAATTCATGGTGGCCGAGAACGCAAACGAGCCGGCAACAAAATAGGTGGCTGTCATGAGTCGCTTTTCAAACGCCGCCATACAATTGTTCTGTTGTAAGCGCTTCATGATCTTATCTACGTCCATCACCGCTGGATTAAAGACCAGGACTTTAATTAGTGGCTTAGAAGTAAAAGTCGAAATAAGCACTGCAATGCCGATAGCGGCTGGAATCGCGGCTTCTTTAATTGCCAACCATTTAAGGTCAAGCTCCAGTAAACCAATGCCGCCGGTTAACATCACATTGGCTAAGCCAAGCAGAGCAATAAAATTAAACTTTTTATACTTTATTCGCTCAAATATGCCCCACCCTAGCGGAAAGCTTAACGCCAACATTAATCCACCACTCGCCCCGAGCTGATCATCACCACTTAGCTTCATTAGAATAAAAGCGGGGATGACGATACTCACTAACAGGTCAACCATAGGCCGAGGTTTATGTGTCGATGTACTACTCATATGTTGTTTTCCAGCCGAAGCATGAAGCTTCGAAAAAATTTAAAGATAAACCAGCGCTGCTTCTATGATCTTAGACTAGCCACTTTATGATGCCAGCATTGATACTAAACCGCGTACAGGGGCGTAAAAA
The DNA here is from genome assembly GCF_052977325.1 of Shewanella sp. 0m-6. NCBI lineage: Bacteria > Pseudomonadati > Pseudomonadota > Gammaproteobacteria > Alteromonadales > Shewanellaceae > Shewanella > Shewanella sp. 0m-6. The sequence goes on along the minus strand of NZ_JBRIMD010000028.1, from coordinate 45,549 downwards.
TACCTTTTTCTACCTCAGGTGTCACTCTTGTTCAAACATAACTGAGACTCAGCATGTTAGCCGCTACAATGTCTGAAACTGTACAAAAGAAAGTTGGCGACTCTTCTATGCCGAATAACCATTCCGTTGAGCAAACTCCAATCGCCATAAAAAACAGCTGTTATCTATGGCGATTATCGACATGGATTGGAAACTATTTATAAAAAGAGCGTAAACAGAGGAAGCCGTTGCCCCGCTTTATAGAGTGTGAACAAGAGGCTGACACTCTCTATCAACAATGATCAAAATGTGCGTTTTCCATGCACATAAACTCAACTTGTTGCATCGACAAGACTGGCGGTTGTAGAACCTGTATCGACTCTGGATTAATGTCATCTAAACTCGCGACTTCATCAATCGCATTGCCGTAAGAGTTAGTTCGACCACAATAGATAAAATGCTTGTGCCAACGCACTAAGTACGCAGTTTGTGTTTTACCTTCAAAGGTTAATTCTGCTTCTAGCGCATGACACTCTTGGCCTTGGGCCGTTAATACCGCAACCACCAACTTAAGGTTATCAAACCCAGATAAGTTTAATGTTAGATACGGAGAGAAAATGGCTGCTACTGATTCAGATAACATAAAAATCCTTAAAAAAAGCTTTCGCTGGTTGGCAATACAAGCAAGTAATAATCACGGCCATCATAACTAATATAATCGACAACTTGCATACCGCCTTTACGAGTATGTGCGGCAAACGAGCCTGCGTTGTCTTCTGCGATAAAGGTCAACATATAAGGCAGTTCATTAGCGACCAGTTTTTTAATATAGCTCACAAGTGCTTCAAATATGCCCTGACCGCGATGACGACTATCAATCCATATTGGCCCATATTGACAGCAGTTCTTCTCGGTGAGTTTTGCGCGCTCATAATCAAGACGAGGTAAACGATTTAGCAAGTTACGATAGATAGGCCATTGCTTGAAGAAAGACCATCGCCCCGCAATAACATAACCGACTATAGCACCTTCAACTTCAGCCACAACCACCCAATGCTGATCCACCAATGTCGTTAAATCGGCCTGCGTGAACGATTGCCCCTCAAGTGAATTGTCGCGCTTATCGGCAACAAGCTCATCTTGTAAGTGTTCTTGCTCCAGTGCAACTAAGGTTGCGATATCGGCGGTTTTTGCACGTCTTATATTCATCTCTGTCTTCTACACTCAATCTTGGTTTTGTTGGAGTAAAAACACTAATTAACTAGCAATTATAACTGAATAATCGTGAGGGTCGTTAGGCTTCAAACTATCGTTATTTTTTAAGGAAGTGCATAAAACTGTAAATCCTTAACCAAAGTGACCAGGTGAGCATTACTTAGCCAGATACAGATCAGGTTTTTACATATTTAACATTCAAATAACCCAGCAAAGCCCGTATAGTTATTTGGCGATATAAGCTTGATAAAAGCCTGTCTAGGCCTCCATAACAATAAGCGAGCTCACTCATGTTAGCGCAAAAAATCAATCATAACATTTGGATTAGGGAACAGGATCATCCTGCTATTAGCTTGCCGAGATGGCAACAACAAGTAGACTTAATTAACGACCTTTATCAATCTGAAGCCACTGTTATTCTTCAGTCTAATGGTGATAGAGGCCAAATAACATGTAGCAGTCCCCAGCAGACAGGTAACGCCTTTGCCGCTGGCGATATGCTCCAAAGAGAAGGGCTTATTGATGCCATTTGCGAAACAGTCAGCTACGGGTTAGTGCCATTTGAACCCGCTAAGCTCGGTGGCAGCTTTGCTGTTTTTAACACATTACTCGCTATCAAGCTCACTTGGCCTGATGGCAGACTATTTGGTTGCCTTGTGATCTGTAACCCCGCCAGTGATAAAATCAGTGCGACCTCTGCAGCGGTCTGCGAAACGGTAAAAGCACTTATTCAAGGTGAATTGAAGCAGATGTATATGATGGAGCAGCTGCAGAGAATGTCGGTTCAGGACGAATTTACCTGTATGCTCAATCCTTACGGTTTTAATTTAATGGCTCCTAGGCAGTTAAGCTTGAGTCGCCGCTTTGGCTCTCATGCCGGGATTATTATTCTAGAAGATGTCCCCTCTTCCCAACATCAGAAATACACCGAGACACAACGTATTCGAATTATGGCTAGGGTTATTTCAGAAAGCATGCGTGAAGCTGATATATCGGCGCGAATTCAAAACCAGCAATTTATTATTCTCGCCTTTGTTGATAACGAGTCTAACTTAGACAGTTTAATCGCCCGTTTGCGCAAACGACTCAGCAAGGAAGCACCGGAAATTAATCTTGTCACAGGCAAATGCTTTTTTACCCCAGACACTCAATTAACGTTAATTCCGATGCAGGAGCAAGCGACTGCAGATCTTGAAAGAAATCGGGGTTAATAGAAGATCCTAGGTCCTAGGTCCTAGGTCCTAGAAAATGCTAAGACGGTAAAAGCTGAAAGGCAAAGACAAAAAAGAGCCGGAAAGACCACATAGACGCTTGTGTAGGTCGGCATTTATGCCGTCATCTGTGATGGGCTAAAGCCCAACCTACATAAAAAACACAATGCCCTCTTTTGATTGTATAGCAGGACGAAGTCCGCTCTAGCCGCGACTTTACGAGTGTTCTTGGCTCCTGGCTCTTTAAAGCATTTTTGTAGGTCGGCATTTATGCCGTCATCTGTGATGGGCTAAAGCCCAACCTACATAAAAAACACAATGCCCTCTTCTGATTGTATAGCAGGACGAAGTCCGCTCTAGCCGCGAAGCGTCCTCGCAGCGAGTTTCGAGCGCTCTAGGTTCTAGGTTCTAGGTTCTAGGTTCAAAGTTAAACCGCTATTGTTGATTTTGCTTTTGTGCCCACTCTAAAAATAGTGCGATAGGAAACGGCGACATCATCACCATTCCTAACCCTGACAAACTCGCAATAATAACCATGCCTTCAACTTGTTGTGACATATTGGACATAAAATAGATACCAAGTGCACACAACAGCATGCTTAACCCTATCCAATGGAATATTTTTAGGGTTTTAATTACACTTTTTTGCACTGCCAACCGCCTTTTATTATCGATTTTAGACTAATATATTCACAAGATATTGATATTAACCACTTTGGATCAAGAACATGATAAAACAATCCTTAATCGTAGCAAGTTTGCTATTGGGTTTAGCAGCTTGTCAATCAACGCCTCAAACTCAAGTAGAGGATTTAGCCATTGAAGGTACATGGCACATTGAGTCAGCACAAGGTCAGCCTGTCATCGATTATAGCCCTGCAGAACTGATTTTTGATGCCGAAGGTAATCTAACCGGTAACAACAGTTGTAATAACTTTTTCGGTGGTTATGTACTATCTGGTCAATCACTGCAATTACAACCCGCTGGTAGCACAATGAAAGCCTGTGTCGATGCTTTGATGGCGCAAGAGCAACGTGTAATGCAAGCGATGCCTAAAGTCACTCAAGCTGAAATGGCAAAAGGTAAGTTAGTGTTAAAAGATGCTGATGACAATACAGTTATGGTACTCAGTAAAAAGTAAGACTCATTTTAAATCATTGCTGGGCGAGCTTTTGTTCGCAAGACGTTTCATGGCATGTTTCATGGGAGCCAGTTTGTTAGCAGTGAGATAAGACATTTATGACATAAAGACGATTTTTTACCGTCCTTGGTAAATCGTCATAAGTGTTCCAGACACAAAAAAACCGCCTGTTGGCGGTTTTTTTATACGTTAAAACTCATCTTGGCAAAGGCTACTTAAGACTTTAGCTTTTCTGCCATTTCAGCGCTGTCTTCAGCATTGGCGTTGTAATGTTCAACATCAATTTCACCTTCTGATTTTGCAATCACGGTCGTTGCCACTAGATCGCCAGACACGTTCACTACGGTACGTGCCATATCCAAGATACGGTCGATACCGGCAATTAGGGCGACACCTTCAAGTGGTAAACCAACGGTGGTCAATACTAACGTTAGCATTACAAGGCCCGCACCTGGCACACCTGCGGTGCCGATTGAGGCTAACGTTGCCGTTAAAATAATAGTGAGATAATCAACCCAGGTTAAATCGATACCAAAAGCTTGTGCAACAAACAGTGCCGTTACGCCTTGATAAAGCGCTGTGCCGTCCATGTTAATCGTGGTGCCAAGTGGCAATACAAAGCTTGAGATTTTCTTGTTAACACCTAGGTATTCGCTAGCACACTTCATACTCGCAGGTAAGGTGCCCGCAGAGCTTGATGTTGTGAATGCCACCGCAAGTGCATTGCTAATACCTTTAAAAAATTGAATAGGATTGAGCTTAGCAAACACCACTAAAACAAAACTGTAGAAGCCCACAACATGCAAGAAGCAGCCAATGTAAACGGCAATAATTACCTTGATTAACGGCATCAACATATCAACGCCATATTCACCAGCTACCCAAGCCATCAAACCAAATACACCGTATGGTGCTAACTTCATCACCATATCAGTCAGCTTATACATAGCCTCGGCTAAGCTCTCAAACACCTTGATGGCAGGTTTGCCATGCTCACCAATCAACACCAAAGCAACGCCTAGCGCGACGGCAAACACAATCACTTGTAGAATTTGCCCATTTGCTAGCGCTGCAATCGGGTTAGTCGGTACGATATCAATCAAGGTTTGCATGATTGATGGTGCTTGCTTAACCACTTCCGTTGTTTCGTGAGCCACCATATCTAAGCCAACACCGGGCTGCATAAAGTGACCAACGGCTAAGCCTACTGTGATTGCAATAGAGGTTGTGCCTAAGTAGAAAGCGAACGACTTGAAACCAATGCGGCCCATCTTTGCAGTATCTTGCATTGAGGTCACGCCGACAATTAAAGAACAGAACACTAATGGCACAATCAACATCTTGATTGTATTTACAAATAGCGTTCCAATTGGTTTCAAGTAGGTCGCCTGCTCACCTAAGCCGATACCCGTTAAAATACCTAACAGCATACCTATCATTATCTGTAACCATAGCGGCACAGACATCCAGCTCGACCACACTTTTTTCACCAGTGAAGGTTGTTGACTTGACATATTTAAACCTTGAAACATTTAAAGGGAGGACTACCAGCACATGACTAGTTCAAAATAACGCGGCAGTTTAGCATAAGCTTTAGAAGTGAGAGATGATCTGTATCACGCCGATAAATTCCATGGATTAGCTACAACAATAACCGCTAACGCACTGAGGAATTCATAATTTTATGCATCAAATTTTGAGGTTTTCACATTTTTAGAGAAATGCATTTGATGAAGTGCTGCGGGAGGCTGATCTCGCTCAATAAGATAGCTCCAATAAGCATCATCGAAACCTGAAAATATCGCTTTACCTTCGGCACGTAAAATCAGCCACCACCAAACGATACCCCAAAGCCCTAGAGTGAGTAACGTCAGTACAAAATGCCACACATGTTTAATCTCTTGTTCCTTTTTCATCGCGACTCCACTTAGATGAGGGCCATAGAAAAAGTCTAGCAGAGTTCGACTTTAGTCGAATAACCATGGTTAGACTTTAGTCGAATAAGAATAGTTAAAAAAATATCTGAGAGGCTTAAACTTCATGTTAAAGTGAGCGAAAAAAGGAACCCGATAGATGATAATTCGTAAAGGTCAGATGGCAGATCTGCAAGCACTGGTTAACTTTAATCAAGCAATGGCAGAGGAAACAGAAAACTTAGTCTTAGATGCAACAACTCTGACAAAAGGGGTCAATACCCTGCTGACATCAGCCGAAAAAGGTTTCTACCTTGTTGCTGAAGTTGACGGTGAAATTGCAGGCTCACTCATGGTGACATTTGAATGGAGTGATTGGCGCGCTAAAGACTATTACTGGATCCAGAGTGTGTATATTCGCCCTGAAAATCGCCGCCAGGGGATCTATGGCAAACTCTATCAAGCCGTTAAAGATATCGCTGCAGAAAACGATGGCGCGGCCAGTTTTAGACTCTATGTTGAAAAAGAAAATACCAATGCTCAGCGCACCTATAGCGCCTTAGGTATGGAGCAAAGCTACTACTTGATGTACGAAGAGAAGTAAGCTTTTATCTAGAAAAATACATATGAAAAAGGCCATCATTTGATGGCCTTTTTGCTTTTTTGACAGCGATACTACATGTAAACGCCTAGCTCACTTCAAAAATTAACCGCAGATGCTGGTTACTTTGATTGCTAAACCGCCCTGGCTCGTTTCACGGTACTTAACGTGCATATCTTTGCCCGTCTCATACATAGTCGCGATAACTTTATCCAAGCTCACCTTTGGTGCGCAGTTACGGCGCATTGCCATACGTGATGAGTTAATGGCTTTAACAGCAGCAATCGCATTACGCTCAATACATGGTACTTGAACTTGGCCAGCAACTGGGTCACAAGTTAGACCTAAGTTATGCTCCATGCCAATTTCAGCAGCCATACAGACTTGCTCAGGGTTAGCCCCCATTATTTCAGCAAGACCCGCTGCAGCCATAGAACATGCCACGCCAACTTCACCCTGACAGCCAACTTCAGCGCCAGAGATTGAAGCGTTACGCTTATATAGCGAACCTACTGCTGCCGCAGCTAGGAAGAAGCGAGTGTACTCTTGCTTGCCAACAGGCTTAATGAACTTGTCATAGTAAGCAAGAACAGCTGGGATAATACCCGCTGCGCCGTTAGTTGGTGAAGTCACTACGCGGCCACCGGCAGCGTTTTCTTCACTCACTGCCATTGCAAATACGTTGATCCAATCAACGATTTCCATTGGGTCGCTAGATAGACGCTCACCCGTTTGTAACTGGCGGTAAAGTGCTGGAGCGCGACGAGCCACTCGTAGCGGACCGGCTAGTACGCCTTCAGTTTGACAGCCTTTTTCAATTGCTTGATGCATGGTTGCCCATACTGCACCAAAGCCATCGTAAATCGCTTCTTCACTGTTAAAACACAATTCATTCTTGAACATGATAGTGCTGATGCTTAGGCCAGTCTCTTTACAGGTCGCTAGTAGCTCATCGGCAAAGTTAAACGGGTATGGCACTTCAACTGGGTTTTCAACTTCTTTGCCAAATTGTGATTCTTCAACAATAAAGCCACCGCCAACTGAATAGTATGTCTTGCTTAATACTACGTCGTCGCCACTGTATGCGTGCAACATCATGCCGTTTTCATGCAATGGTAATGCGTGGCTATGGAAGATAACCGCATCGTGACCAAAGTCGACTAACTGCTTTTCGATGCCCATTGGCAGTTTGTGCGTTTTTTCGACGTCAGCAATAAAGCTTGGGATCCCGTCAATATCTACATCGTGCGGTGAGTTACCACCTAGACCCACAATAATTGCGATATCGGTATGGTGCCCTTTACCGGTTAACGACAAAGAACCAAAAATCTCTACGCTCAAACGTGTCACTTGTTCAAACTGACCCGTTTGACGAACATCATCGATAAACTCTTTGGCGGCCTTCATCGGCCCGACAGTATGAGAGCTCGATGGACCCACACCTATCTTAAAAATATCAAATGCGCTAAACATAAAAACACCTCGGGAAAAAGAGGAAAAACCGGGAGAACTCCTGGCTTAGTCAAACAAATGGAATCATAAAACTTAATGGATAACGCCTAAGCAAGTGCTTAAACATTAAAAAGCCAGGCTATCTCAAAATGCTATCGCATAAAGAAACAACCCAGCTTTTAGCGTTATCTTTTTACATCATACCAAACAGAATCGCAGTCATAGCAAGTAGACCTGCAACCACAACAAAGATGTTGCTGAAACGACCACGGTATGCAGCTAGAGCTGGCACTTTGTGAATCGCATACATTGGCATTAGGTAAAGAATCGCAGCGATGATTGGACCACCTAGCGCTTCAATCATACCCAAAATGCTTGGATTGATAATGGCCACGCCCCAGATAGTGAAGAACATGAAACCTAAAATAAACTTGTTCAGTTTAGAATCAGAAACTTCTTTTCCACTCGAACGTAGTTGCTTAGTGATTAACCCTTTCATGCCTTCAGTCGCACCCATGTAGTGACCGAAGAATGAAGAGATAATCGCAACGAAAGCAATGAATGGACCGAAGTAGCTTACAAAGCCACTTTCATGCACGTTTGCCAAGTAAGAAAGAATTGGCAAGTTCATCGATTTCGCTTCAGCAAGTTGCGCTGGCGATAGTGCTAATACGCATGAAATTACAAACATCATCACGAAACCAACCAACATAAATGTAGTGTTACGTAAGATCACGTCTGCTTTGCGTGCTGCATTTTTACCATGTTCACGCTTCAATGACACAGAGAACTGTGAGATCGCTGGCGAATGGTTAAAGGCAAAAATTAGTACTGGGATAGTCAACCAAACCGTACCTAAGAAGTCTACAGTGTCTGGCACAACTTGTAGCGCATCTGTTTTCCAATCAGGGATCAGATATACAGACATGAATGCTAAAATCGCAACTAATGGGTATACCAATAGCTGAGTCACTTTAAGCATCATTTTTTCACCCGCTACCATCACTGACATCATGCCAAGAATTAATACTCCTGATAAAATGAAGCGTGGTGGCGATGCCATGCCTAGCTGGTTTACAATAAAGCTATCAACAGTGTTGGTAATACCCACACCGTAGATTAAAACGATTGGGTAGATAGCAAAGAAGTAAAGCAAAGTAATTGCCTTGCCCGCACCCACACCAAAGTGCTCTTCCACTACGTGGGTGATGTCACTGCCTGGCTTGCTTGATGAGCAAACAAAACGCGACAAACCACGGTGAGCGAGGTAAGTCATTGGACCGATGATAGCAACCATCATCATTAGTGGCCAAAAACCGCCCATACCTGCGTTAATTGGTAGGAATAAAATTCCGGCACCGACAGCAGTACCGAACAAACTCAACATCCAAGTCGTATCTTGACGTGTCCAAGGCATTGACTTAGTCGTTGCCGTATCATTTTGTACCACTTCTTGTGTACAGATCGCGTCTTTTTGCATTCTTGTTACCTTAAAGGTGCTGACAGGCACCGTTTAATTTTGATCTCAGGAGTAATTTCGCGGTTAAGAGTATCCTAATGCATCCGCTAAATATTGATCTGGGTTCACATTCTGTAATTGATTTTCAAATCGTAATCAAATTGAGAGCTAGATCGCTTATTTGATGTAATAAGTTTTCATTTGTTCATCACAAACGCAACCGAATCGAACCTTAAACTAACATTAAGTTTACGTAAATCATGAAATACTCATGTACAGCCTCTAATCTTGAAAACTTCTGAACGGACATAGATCGCAAAAATACCAATTTACCGACACTGACCATCAACTCAATGTCGGTTTTTGAAGCGTGTCACAGCTTTAAAAGGCAAAATTCACCCTCTTATTAGGTAATCTAATGATAAATTTTGTTAATTTATATTGAACATTAGTTAACCAGCGTTAAATCCATACAATTAATCCTTTTTCAGGCCAATTATTTAATGGTGAAGATAAAGATAAATTACAATAAACTGGTGGGACAAAAGAGTTCCCTACTCGAGAAAAGATAACCAAAATGAAAGACACAATAACCATCATCGTGGGCTCAAAGAATCCCGTTAAAGTGGGTGCGGCTCAAAGCGCCTTAACCCGCCTTTTTCCCGATTGCCATATCGAGTGTCAAGGAGTGCATGCGCCGTCATTAGTGGCTGACCAACCGATGAGTGAAGCAGAAACAAAACTAGGCGCAATCAATCGAGCCAAATATTGCCAGGACAATTATCAAGCCGATTACTATATTGCGATGGAAGGCGGCGTTGACTTGTTTGATCATGGTCCTGCGACATTTGCCTATATCGCAATTGCACATAAAGCACAGGTGAGCGTGGGGCGCGGCGCACAACTACCCTTACCCATGCAGGTTTATCAAGCGTTAACCCAAGGCCAAGAGCTAGGCCATGTGATGGATGACATGTTCAATACGGTCAATATTAAACAGAAAGGTGGCGCGATAGCCTTGCTCACTGAAGGTCATGCAACGCGTCAGGGGAACTATACCCAGGCGATCATTCTTGCCATGGCGCCTATGCTACACCCGCATCTGTACATTAATTAGTCATCGCTTTATTATTTTTATCTTAAGATACTTGATTTTGAAAAGTAGCCCTCGTAAGTTAGGTGTTAATCGCAACTAAACAAGAACTGTTCGATGAATCAAGCTCAAGATAATAGCCCTTGTGTCGCTTCTCAATTACGCCGTCTCTCTAGGCAGCTTATCCGTCAACTAGGCATGTTAAATGCTGCCTGCGGTAATCAGCCTCTCTCCCCAGTTCAAGCTCATACGCTAATTGAGTTAGGCGAGAACACCTACTCTATTAAGCAATTGGCCGATATTCTCAATATCGACAAATCCAACGCGAGTCGAGCCGTCAGCCATCTGGTCGATAAAGGCTTTGCCAAGTCACAATCTAACCCAAGAGACAACCGCAGTTTAGTGGTGCAAATTAGCCCCAAAGGCAAAAAGCAGCTGGCCCTGCTAAATGAGCAGCAAAACTTACAGTTTAATGAAATTATGGCCCAGCTCCCCGCAGAACATATTGCCGAGCTAGAGCTATCACTTAGGCGTTATAACAAAGCTGTGATGCAATCTAAGTCGCAGCAAGGCTATTGCATTAGAAGCATTACAGCCCAGGACAATGAGCAGATCGCCCAGGTGATCCGCCAAGTCTCCGCCGAATATGGCCTAACAGCAGATAAAGGCTATGGCGTAGCTGATAAGACCCTAGATAGCTTGAGTGAGGTTTATCAGGCTCAAAACGCCCATTACTGGGTCATAGAGTTAGAGGGCAAGATCCTAGGCGGGGCAGGCATCGCCCCATTGGCAGGACACGCTGACACCTGTGAACTACAGAAGATGTATTTCTCCACCGAGCTGCGCGGCAAAGGGTTTGCTAAGCGCCTGGCCTTGCAGGCCATCCGTTTTGCTAGTGAGCAAGGTTATACCTCCTGTTATCTAGAAACCACTGCTAATCTTATTGAAGCGATTAAGCTCTATGAGTCGCTAGGCTTTAAGCATCTCGATAGGCCAATGGGTAATACTGGCCATGACGCCTGTGAGATAGCCATGCTGCGTTCGCTGTCAGTAGACGAATCGTTTTATATAAAAGAAACATTAAACTGACGATAAGCTCATGGTTTTTATCGCTAAAGCTTGCTAGCCTCAAGTTAAAGTAGCCTTCGGGTATAAGAGAGTTTTTATGGAATATAGACGTCTTTCGCATTCAAGTTTACATGTTAGTCAAATCTGTTTAGGTACCATGACTTGGGGTGCACAAAACACCCAGGCACAAGCATTCGAACAACTCGATTATGCTATTGGTAAAGGCATTAACTTTATCGACACCGCTGAAATGTACCCAGTACCGCCCGAGGCTGAAACTCAAGGTGAAACTGAGCGCATTTTAGGTCAATACCTTAAACAAAGAGGTAATCGAGAGAACTTAGTGATTGCGACTAAGGTGGCCGCACCGGGTGGTAAGAGTGATTATATTCGCCCAGATATGGCGCTAGATTGGCGTAATATTCATGCCGCCGTTGACGCCTCTCTAGAGCGTCTGCAAATCGATACCATTGATTTATACCAAATCCACTGGCCAGACAGAAACACGAACTTTTTCGGTGAGCTGAGCTATAACCAGCAAGATGAGCACGAGCAACTTACACCGATTATCGATACCTTAGAGGCACTATCGGATCTCATCAATGCAGGCAAAATTCGCTACATAGGGATCTCTAATGAAACGCCTTGGGGCTTTATGGAGTATCTGCGCTTAGCCGAGAAGCATGACTTACCTAAAATAGTCTCAGTGCAAAACCCCTATAATCTGCTCAATCGCAGCTATGAAGTGGGGATGGCTGAAATTAGCCACCGCGAAGAAGTACCGCTACTGGCTTATTCACCGCTGGCTTTTGGCGCACTATCGGGCAAGTACCTTGATAACCAATGGCCAGAGGGTGCGAGAATGACGCTATTTAAGCGTTTTGCACGTTACAACGGTACAGAGCTAGCACTTGAGGCCACTAAAGCCTATGTTGAACTGGCGCGTGAATTTAATATGAACCCAGCACAAATGGCGCTAGCCTTTGTTAATTCAAGAAAATTTGTTGCTTCAAATATTATTGGTGCTACCAATCTTGAGCAGTTAAAACAGAATATCGACAGTATAAACTGCACTATTTCACCAGAGTTGATGCAACGCTTAGATGAGCTGGCGTTGATTTATCGCCTACCTTGCCCATAAAAACAGGCTCTTTTAGCAGTCTAACCTTGCTTTAGGCGCTTAGATCTTACAAGATCTGAGCGCCTTTTTATTTTATCGATAACCTCGGATCGGATTAATGGATCTCTCAACGCTGCGGTCACAATTCCCAACTCTTGCTCAGTCTAATGATGGCTACCCACTGTGTTATTTAGACACGGCCGCCACCAGCCAGAAACCGCAGCAAGTGATTGATGCTATGAACCACTATTATCAGCATGATAATGCCAACGTGCACCGCGCAGCCCACCAACTGTCGGCCCGAGCCACCAGCCAATATGAAGCGGTGCGCGATAAGCTAAAGCAGTTTATTCATGCCAAGCAACGTGAAGAGATTATCTTTACTCACGGTGCCACTGAATCGATCAATATCGTCGCTAATGGCTTAACCAGCCAAATCAAAGCTGGCAGCGTGATTCTAATTGATAGCGCCGCCCATCACGCCAACATCGTGCCCTGGCAAGAGCTCGCCAAGCGCACTGGCGCGATTATCAAGCCGATTCCACTGACGGCAGATTGCCGGCTAGACATTGATGCTTTCGAGGCTTTGTTGACAGAAAAGCCTGCCATCGTGGCGCTGAGCCATGTATCTAATGCCTTAGGTACACGCAATCCGGTTAACGAGTTAGTTGCCAAAGCCAAACACGCGGGCGCCCTCACCCTGGTCGATGGCGCGCAGGCTATCGCCCATCTTCGGGTCGATGTACAAAGTATCGGTTGTGATTTTTATGTATTTTCGGGTCACAAGATGTATGGCCCTACCGGCATAGGTGTCTTATATGGTCGCTTTGATGCTTTAGATAGCTTAAGCCCATTAATGACAGGTGGTGAGATGATAAAAACCGTCAGCTTTGAGCTGACCGAGTTTAGTCAGTTACCTAATCGATTAGAGGCCGGCACGCCACCAATCGCTGAAGTGATAGGTTTAGGCGCCGCCATCGACTTTATTCAAGCACTACCAAAAGAGCAAGTACACGCCGCCGAGCAAGCACTGTTAAACTACCTGCAAGATGAGTTAACCGCGCTTGGTGATGTGGTACTTTATGGCGCTCACCGCGATAATATCGGCGCGGTAGCATTTAATCTTAGCGACGAGCACCATCAGGATGTGGGCATTTTACTCGACCAACAAGGCATAGCGGTGCGCTGCGGCCACCACTGCGCGATGCCCTTGATGCAAAGTTTAGGCTTAAAAGGCTGCTGCCGTGCCTCCATTGGCGTTTATACTAATAAGGCTGATATCGACAGTTTTATCAACGCCATGAAATCGGTAAAAGAGTTGTTGATTTAAAAAAAGGTTCTAGATCCTAGGAAAAGCAGGTTCTAGGAAAGGCCAAGACGGTAAAGATTTAAGCAACAGATGGAAAGACAAAAGCTGAACCGTCTGTTGACTGTATAGCAGGACGAAGCCCGCTCTAGCCGCGAAGCGTTCTCGCAGCGAGTATACGAGCGCTCTAGATTCTGCGAATAAGAAGGTTCTAGGTTCTAGGTTCTAGGTTCTAGGTTCTAGGTAAAATCTAAGACGGAAAGCAAAACCAAACACAGTTTTATTTATTGTTATATTAATCATTCAAATTAGGTCGAGTATGAGTCAGCAAGCAAAGCCCACCCAAGCAGAGTTTTTAGCATTAACACTTGAAAGTGATGCTCAAACGACACTAAAGCTATTTGAACAAGCCGGTAACTGGCAAGAGCGTTATCGTCAGATAATGCTGCTGGGAAAAAGTCTGCCTAAACTCGATGACAGTTTTCGTGTCGAAAGCGCTCAGGTTCGCGGCTGTGAGAGCAATGCTTGGCTATATCATAGTGACATTGATGGTAAACACTATTTTGTTGCAGACAGCGATGCTCGCATCGTCAAGGGCTTAATCGCACTGCTACTGATAGCCTGCAACGGTAAAACCAGCAGCGAAATCAGCGCGTTCGCCCCTGACAGCTACTTTACTCAACTTGGGCTACATGGCCAGCTAAGCCCCTCTCGTACCAATGGCCTACTGGCACTGGCTAAAGCGATAAAGTCTGCTTCGTAAACCAAAAGAGCTTAACGCCATTTCTTCTCAGAAAGATTCGACTTGCCTTTATTACATGCTGCGCAAAGGATCTGCAGATTCTCAATATCCAAAGCCAGTTCAGGATATTGAGAGCGAGGCTTAATGTGGTCTACGTGCATTATTGCGCCTTGGTCTGGCGTAATACCGCAACATGAGCAACGGCTACCGTACTTCATTAAAGCTTCATGCCTCAGCGTATGCCACTCACCTGAACTATAAAAATCTTGCTCAATTGGCTCACTAAAAGGTAGCTCATCACAATCATTAAAAATCTTCGGCTCAGACCCTGGAGCAAGAAATACAGCATGGCCATCGTTCACTTTAAGCCATTTCCATATCGCTTTTAATGCCCCTTTTTCAGTTTTATAAGACGCAGTTCGCCTCCTATCACTTCTAAAAGTAACCGACCACATGCAAAATCCTTTTGTATCAATTAATCTTGCGAACAGGCTAACATTTCACTTATACAAGGGCAAAGTAGCCCTGTACTCGAAAGCACAAATTGTTGGGGGGAGTCTTATCAAAAAGCAATCAATATCAGGAAGCTCATCTCAACATCGACAATGGCTCAAAGGCTAGCTGCTATTAAGCCGATGGAATGCCTTACCCGCCTGCGCTTTTACTACAAAACGCCGGAATTAAAGGCATTACACACACTAAACAGCTTGTCGAGACGCATGCCGACAAACTTACAGAGACAGATTAGCGATGGTCTTTTGAATCCCTACTACATCGGTGCCGCGTTTGAGCTCTTTCACTAGTGGGTCTTTCTGGCCTGAAATCCAAATCTTAAGCTCGGCATCCATATCAAAAGTGCCCGCGGTTTCCACTTCAAAATGGGTTATCGACTTATATGGCACCGAGTGGTAACTGACCTTTTTACCCGTCACGCCTTGCTTATCAATTAAAATAAGCCGTTTATTGGTAAACACGAACATGTCGCGAATAACCTTATAAGCCAAGGTTAACGACTCATCGTCGGCCATAATAGGGCTTAATTCTTGGGTTAACTCCTCAAGGTTAACCTCTGAAGCATTACCCATTAGCGAATCTAATAATCCCATTGCTATTTTCCTTAATAGTGTGTGAGTGTTCGATTCGCCAACTTGTCGACGAACCTAATTCGTTGAGCGAACTTGTCTATTTTCGCCCACCACCATCATTTCACATTTCGGGCAGTCAAACACTAGCTTGAGCACATCTTTACCGATTTCTAACACCATAGGGTCGGCTTTGATGCCTGGTACTTCTTTTGGACAAAGATTGAAGTTAAAGCGCAAACAGTGCTTAGTCACCATTAATGGCACGTCTTCACTAATGCCATTTTTCTCGTAGGTGTCTTGAATTTCAATCACGCCATGACGCTGGTAAAACGCTTTTGCTTGCTCGTTGGCCACATTGCCCAAATAGCTTAAGTGTTTAACCGGATAGACCGCATCTTGATTATATTTCCACGCCTTAGGACGCACATAATCATTCACTCGTGCCAGTTCCAATGCTGCAACAGTGTCACGACGCAGCCCGTTTAACTGTGAAGTTGGAATAAACCAGGTCTGTGCGGTGTCAATGCTGATGTTATGCGCTTTAAAGTCTGTGCTACCAAGCTTTGCTAGTTGCTTACGCAAACCTTGCTGCGTTTTTTCAATATCCGTCGCCGCCGTTTTTTCAACAACTAATGACTGCATTGCACTGTGACCATAAACGTCGGTCATGGTTAGCGACACGCCATCAGCCGTATCCGCTAATACCAGATCAACGCCGATAATACGTTTAGATGACTCTTTAGCCAGTACAGATTCAAAGGCTTGGTTGTGGTTACGATAAATCGTCATGCCAACTTTTAGCTCTTTTGGCATACGTGCCACAAACAGCGTTAGCCCTTCGGCGCGGTTAACCCGCAGGCCCTTTAGCTTGTCATCAGACTGTTTGGCTTCGGCGTAATCACTTGGAAAGAAACACAAGCCATCGCCGTTATTGAATGTCTCATTTGAGGTCACTTCAATATAGTCATTGCCAATACGCTTAACCGTCGCCACTTCTTCACCAATATATTTAGGCGAGCGGAAGTCACTTACGCCCTGGCTGCGCTCATTAACGAAATAATCGGTGCGGCCACGGTTAAAGGTTTTTTCAGGATCAGGCGTAAAAGAATGTTCACAACGTCCGTGAGATGATGCGACAAACTCACTGCGACGCGCCATGATCTTGTCTAACTCTTGACGATAATGTGCTGTAACGTTTTTAACGTAGCTTAAATCTTTTAAACGCCCTTCGATTTTAAATGAGCGCACGCCCGCATCAATCAGGGCTTCAAGGTTGTCAGTTTGGTTATTATCTTTAAGTGATAACAAGTGCTCGTTTTGCGCTAGCACTTCGCCTTGGCGGGTTTTAAGCTCGCCCGGCAAGCGACACATTTGCGAGCATTCACCGCGGTTGGCACTGCGGTTGCTGAACGAGTGGCTCAAGTTACAAAGGCCGCTGTAGGCCACACATAATGCACCATGAATAAAGAACTCAATTTGCATATTGGTGTTAGCAGCGACATCGCGAATTTGGCTTAAACCGAGTTCACGGGCAAGTACCACTTGAGAGAAGCCAACTTGCTCTAAAAAAGCCACTTTTTCTGGGCTACGGTTATCCATTTGCGTACTGGCATGCAGTGCAATAGGAGGCAAGTCGAGCTGTAAGATCCCCATGTCCTGCACGATAAGTGCATCGGCACCTGCTTCGTAGACTTCCCAAATGAGTTTTTGCGCCGCATCGAGTTCGTCGTCCATCAAAATAGTATTGATAGCGACAAACACTTGGGCGTGATATTGATGAGCAAAGGTACATAAGCGCGCAATGTCTTCGACACTATTGCCAGCAGTGGCACGTGCACCAAACGCTGGACCACCGATGTAAACCGCGTCCGCGCCATGGCGAATGGCTTCGATACCATAGTCGGCATTTTTAGCCGGAGCCAGCAGCTCTAGACGATTATTTTGCATCTCTAATGGAGAATGCGTCTCGCCAGTAGGCTTGTCACCAGACTTATCGCTAGGGTTGTAGATGCCAACATTGCTCATAAAAATCACTCAAAAAAGGGAAATACAAATATTTTGGGCGAAGATTATAGCAAAAATGCCGAGCTTTGGCGTTAGCTAATATAAAATCAATTTTTGAGCGATTCGCTATAGGTCGGAGTGGCGATTATCACAGTAGCTAATATCTAAGGGCGATAATCACAGTGACAATTAGCCAAATGCAATTATCACAGTAGCAATTAATAGTGAACCGCTAACCAAATAGTCTCAACCTCTTCACTCGTCCACGCCACACGATGTTTTACATGGGCCGGAATATTAAGATATTCCCCCACACTTAGCTCAACCACTGCACCATCAATAAATTCCAGCCTAGCCGCGCCCTGCATCACCATCACCCACTCGCTGCGGTGTTGATCATACCATTCACCTAAAGGGGTAATATGCGCCTTAGAAATGATGCGTTCAATGAGCACATCGCCTTGCTCCACCAGCGGCTCAAACGCCTCTTCAATTAAGTCTTGTGGTAGTTTATTAAAGATATTGTGCTTTTCCATCCGGCCTCACTTTTGTCATTAACCGCAGCGCTAAGCGACTAGGATAATAATAGGCTACTACGATTATAAAATGGTGCAGATCTCCTCTAGCGACTTTTTCTGCAATGCATGTTCTGGCACGGTCGCATCATCACTTGGATAACCGGCAATAATCAACATATAGGGGCGCTCATTGCTGCTGTCGCGGCCACAGACTTTAGTTAAAAATGACATAGGTTTAGGCGTGTGAGTTAACGTACCGAGCCCTGCGTTATGTAGCGCCTGAATTAAAAAGCCTGTGGCAATCCCCACCGACTCATGTACGTAATAGTTAGCCTTTTGTTCGCCCTCTTCCTCTGAGCGTTTTTGACTAAAAATGGCAATCAACCAGGGGGCATGTTCAAGGTAAGGTTTGTCGGCATTGGTGCCTAGAGGCTTAAGTGCATCGAGCCACTCTTCACCTGCACGACCAGCGTAAAAGGCTTGCTCTAACGCCTCGGCCTCGTGACGAATTTGCGCTTTAATTTCTGGGCTATTAATCGCCACAAAGTGCCAGGGCTGATGATTGGCCCCATTAGGTGCGGTGCCCGCCGCAAGAATGCACTTTTCAATGATCTCCTTAGGCACTGCGCGGTCTGAAAACTTACGGATAGAGTGGCGGCGCTGCACCTCTTTATAGTTTTGTGTCGCGCGCTCGAGCATCTCTGTTTGAGGGTATTCGATAAAATCATTAAGTGGATGATGCGTATCTGTCATATCGGTTCCTTCACTTGCCCTTCAATTGATCTACCTGTCAGGCCTAGTGTGCCTCAACAACCGTTTTTAGCTTAGTCAGTCCTAGGCTTAAGTCATTCTCAATCATGCCCTCGAAGTCCATAAACAGGAA
The DNA here is from genome assembly GCF_052977325.1 of Shewanella sp. 0m-6. NCBI lineage: Bacteria > Pseudomonadati > Pseudomonadota > Gammaproteobacteria > Alteromonadales > Shewanellaceae > Shewanella > Shewanella sp. 0m-6. The sequence continues at coordinate 26,758 of NZ_JBRIMD010000028.1, read as the reverse complement.
CATCAAATTCATCGGGTACGCTAACTGTCCGTCAAAGCCCCATATCACTCGCGTTTGATCTGCAGAAATAGCCTGAGTTTCGATATAGGCCAAATCCGTTGACTCAAAGGGTTTAAAAAATCTCAGCTCATAATCGATTCGCTTATCGTCATCAATACGCATAATCTCTTGTTCACCCACGCCAACGTCTTCTTTGTCACTCGCCCAACCAGCAACAAAGCCCACCATACCGTCTGTGCCGCGGTAGTTTTTTTGCATATCAGGATCCATCTGCGCCCAAACACTAAAGTTATCTTGGTTTTTAAGCAACTTAACGTAATCGAACACTTCTGCAACGGGCTTGTCTATGGTGATTTGCGATGTCACCGAATAATGGTTAGTGACAAACAAAGCCACAATAAATGGCGCAGCGATGACCACTAATATCAAAAGCAGGAATCTTTTCAGCATTATCATTTACTCTTTTTGATAAGAAGCATGACCTATTTATACTGCTGTCGTGCGAGATGAATTAAGAATATACATATTATTAACACAATGACAATTTTGGCTGATTAATTGGGTTAACCTCTCGCAAGCCTCAAGGTATTAAAATAGGCTGGGAGAGGGTAAAAATGGCATAAAAAAAGACAAGCTATACTTGTCTCTTTTCTATGTTCAACTTTCTATTTGTTCTTTCTATTTATGTAAGTTGTTTAAACAAATAGCCGTAATCATTAAAGCCCTAATCTCGCCATCAGCTTTTGGTTTTCAGCTTCGATGTGTTTATAAAAATCACAATCTGTAAGCTTTGATGCGGCGGCTTCATCGATGACTAACACCGCATCTTGGTGCAATTGCAACGCAGAAGCTGGGCAAGCTGCGGTTAATGCCCCTTCCACGGTCGCTAAAATCGCATCAGCTTTATTTTCGCCTGTAGCCAATAACACCACCTTCTTGGCATCTAATATGGTGCCAATTCCCATGGTGATCGACAGGTGTGGCTGATACTCACCCGCGTCAAAAAAGCGCGCGTTATCATCAATCGTGGCCTTAGTTAAGGTTTTTACTCGTGTGCGCGACATCAAACCAGATGATGGTTCATTAAAGCCAATATGACCGTTACGGCCAATGCCGAGTAACTGGATATCGATGCCACCAGCCGCCTTAATTTGCGCTTCATAACCATGGCAAGCTTCAATCGGGTTAGCTGCGTCACCTGGCGGCACAAAAGTGTGTGACTTATCAATATCGATATGGTCGAAAAGCTGCTCATTCATAAAATAGCGATAGCTTTGAGGGTGCGTTCCCTCAAGACCTAGATATTCATCTAGATTGAAAGTGGTGACATGTTTAAAGCTTATCTGCTCAGCCTTATTCGCCGCTATCAAGCCTTGATATAGCGAAACGGGTGTCGAGCCTGTTGCCAATCCCAATACCGAATCAGCCTTTTTCTGCAGCTGTTTAATAAAAATGTTGGCGCCGTATTCAGCAACCGAGGCACTGTCTTTTAATATTACGATTTGCATAAACTTGATCCAATATATGTGAGCAGCAGTTGACTATGTAACATAACTATAACCTCTAATGACAACGCTGTCATTAGCTATTATTTAGGCAAGTGACTCGCTCAACAGAACAGCTCGGAATCAAATGCTATCGATTCAGGTTATAATTGCGCGCTATTATTTGAGGAACATAATCATGACTGCAACGGGTTTACCGACAGAGCAAACACATTGCCACTATGTGATTTATAAGCCCTATCGATATTTAAGTCAGTTTGTACCAGAAAACCGTAAGAGCAAACCGCTACTTGGTGAGCTGTTCGACTTCCCTGAGAACACTATGGCGATTGGCCGACTGGATCACGACTCTGAAGGCCTATTACTGCTCACAACCGATGGGATGCAAAGTCACCTTATCCGCAGTAAAACCATTGAAAAAGAATACTATGTACAGGTAGATGGAGAGGTGACTCAGGCGCAAATTTTGCAGCTTAGCCAAGGAGTTGAAATTGGCATTAGCGGCGGAAAATACCAGACTTTACCTTGCAAGGTTAAACTGCTTGATCCTGAACCTGATTTGCCGACTAGAGGAAGAAAAATCCGCGATGCTCGCCATGGGCCTACTAGCTGGATTTCAATAACCATTGGCGAAGGAAAAAACCGTCAGGTAAGAAAGATGACGGCAGCGGTTGGGTTACCGACTTTAAGACTGGTTAGAGTTAGGATTGGGAATATTAAGCTTAATGCTATGCTTCCCGGTGATGTTATCCCTGTTGCCCAGTTCGTAACAGAACTGTCGTAACAAAACGGTTCACAGCAGCCAATTGACGTCGACTACCGTCTCTATTCATAGCCGCCTCTGTTAACGACCCTCTCCATTAATAATCGCTTCTCTTAATAGGGTATTAGAGGGGTTAAGCAGGATGTTAATACTTAAAAGAAATCAGTCAGATCTTCAGGCAGTTTTGGGCGACTATAAAGATAGCCCTGCGCTTCATCGCACTGGTTAGCTTTTAAGAAGTCTGCTTGCTCTTGCGTTTCAACCCCTTCGGCGACCACCTGCAAATTTAACGCATGTCCCATCGCGATAATGGCTTTTGCAATCGCGGTGTTGTGAGTATCAAGTGGCAAGCCCGCCACAAATGACTGGTCAATTTTGAGCTTATGGATAGGCAGTGTCTTAAGGTAGCTCAATGATGAATAGCCTGTACCAAAATCATCTACCGAGACTTCAATCCCCATATCCCCTAACTTAGCTAAGCCTTGGCTGACCAGTTCGGGATCTGACATCATGCAACTTTCTGTGACCTCAAGCTCTAAACTCGTCGCAGCTAACCCCGTATCTTTAAGGATCTCTGTAACTTCATCGACAAAACTACGACGCTGAAGCTGCTGACCAGCAACATTCACCGCTATCCGTCCAAAGCAAATACCTTGCTCATGCCATTTTAGCCCCTGTTCGCAAGCCTTGATTAATACCCAGCGACCGATATCTTGAATTAAGCCGATCTTTTCCGCTAAAGGAATAAAAATCGCCGGGGAGATATTACCCAGTACCGGATCATTCCAGCGAAGCAAGGCTTCAAAACCAACCGTTTTACCCGTCACAAAGCTAATTTTAGGTTGGAACACCAAATAGAAAGCATCAAGTTCAAGTGCATCATGCAGTGCACTTTGAAGCTTAAGTTTTGCCACTGACTCCTGGGTTAAGGATTCGGTGTAAAAAGCATAATTATTACGCCCGTCATGTTTAGCTCTGTGCATCGCCACTTCAGCCCTGACCATTAAACTACTTGAATCTTGGCCATCATCAGGATACATCGCGACCCCCATACTCGCTGTTAAACGCGCTTGACCATGTTCACCTAAGGTGAAGGGCTGATCGAACATTTGTCTAAGTTTATTGACGCTGAGTAACAACATGTCACTGCTATCAATATTAGATAAAATTACCGCAAACTCATCGCTACCAAGCCTTGCCGCAGTAGCGAGGTTATTTAACCCTGAGCGAAATCGTTGACTCAGCTCAAGCAGGACTTCATCGCCGACAAGGTGACCATAGCTTTCGTTTACCTGCTTAAAAAGATCGACATCGATATAGACTAGCCCCAGACGATTTTGGCTATGACGCGCCTGTTTAAGCTCTTGCTCTAATCTTGCTGTAAGCGCCATGCGATTAGGTAACTTTGTCAGCGGATCATGAAATGCGACTTTAGCCAACTCTGCTTCACTTTGCTTTTGAGCCGAAATATCATTAAATACTGCCACAAAAAAACGGATCTTATATTCATCATCGTAAACGGCACTGATATTAAGTATTTGCGGAAATATGGCACCGTTTTTACGCCGATTCCAAACCTCCCCGTGCCATTTACCTTTTTTCAGCAAGTCATCCCACAGCGTAGTAAAAAATGCTTTCTTATGCCGACCAGAGTTAAACACTCTTGGGTTTTGCCCTAAGAGCTCCTCTTTTTCATATCCGGTGATCTCCCTAAAAGCACCATGTGCATTGACTATAGTGCCGTCAATATCTGTGATGATCACGCCCTCGACCGAGTTTTCGAACACCCGTGAGGCTAACTCAAGCTGATCTTGCGCGGCTTTATGAGAAGATATATTACGTGAAATGCCGATAACGCCAGCCAGCTCCCCATTATCATTGATAACAGGAACCTTGGTGGTTTCCTGCCAGGACTCGGTATCACCAATATCTAAGCCTTCACATTCGCCAACCGAGACTTCTCTTCCTTTACGAATCGATTCAATATCGCTGGCAATAAAATGCTTGGCTAAACGGGATTCAAATAGTTCATCATCGGTATAATCAAGGATCTGCTCTCGTGGGCGATTCCAGGCAAGTTCTACACTTTGATTAACCAAAATATAGCGTCCAGATGTATCTTTCATCCACACATGCTCTTTCATACTGTCAATAAAGGCTTGTAAGCTAACCTCACTTGCTCTTTCACTTACCCTGCGAAGCTTATTCTGTTGCTGTTTAAATTGTCGATATACCTGACTTAGGCTTTGTTCGATACTGCTGCCGCATATTGCTAGTAGGCGTCGAATATCGGCTTGCTTTTCAGCGTGACAGGCCGCGCCTTGAGTTACATTTTGCTGACTATTGTCAGGTGATGTAATCAGGCAAATATAGCCAAACAAGGCTCCAGAAGGCCAGTTGATCGGAAATAAACACTGCAGTGAATCGTCTTCTGCCTTACTGATATCAAAGGACTTTTTAAACGGCGTGATGTCAGATTGGCCATACACTTGCTCATGGCTGGCTGGCAGCTGATTAAGCTGCTCTTCGGTCATATTGGCATAACTAATAGGAATAAGCTGGTCAGCTTGATCTATCTGTAATAACGCGGCCTTGCACTGGGCTATTCGTGCCAGCATATCGATAGATTGCTGCCACTCATCCCGTTGTGCTTGCGTTATATTGATATTAATCAAATCAATGCCCTATCAGTCTTTTAGAGGTAGTTCGAACACGCCTTATTCATGATTGATACATAAATGAGTCGTACGTTTGTTTTGCCCATCATCAAAAATTGAGCAATAAAACAGCCATAACACTAGTATTGTTAACGAAAAAAATAAAGATTAAGCCAATGACTAGCGCTAGGATATTCAATGCGCCTCAAAAGCCTTACCGAACTAATACTCTAATTGTCAGACACTTAAATCTATTTTTGATGACAGGACAAAATACAAGGGACCCAGTTAAATTTAGTTGACTTCAATCAACAAACTAGCGAGTTACCTCTCTAATGCCCTATATACCTATCACTTATAACAATTAGTGATACCTATCACTGATACCAACTTGCATAAGAAAGTGACCAACCATAGCGTTTTTTGGCAAACTAAGCCGAAAAATGATGCCATGGTTGCTCTCTTATGAAGTCATTAATGCAGAAGTCGCCAAGCTTCCATTGGCAAACAGGCATAAAAAAACCAGCCCTTGAGCTGGTTTTTAAATCGTTACTAATGCAAGTTGGCGCAACAAACGCGACTTTGCAGTAATATCCCGGTTATTTAGTTCGCTTGTGGGCGCATAGCTGGGAATAGGATAACGTCACGAATAGTATGCGTATTCGTAAATAGCATCACGAGACGGTCAATACCGATACCTTGACCAGCAGTTGGCGGTAAGCCGTGCTCTAGTGCAGTAATGTAGTCTGCATCGTAGAACATCGCTTCGTCATCACCCGCATCTTTTGCATCAACCTGCGCTTTAAAGCGACTGTCTTGATCTTCTGCATCGTTAAGCTCAGAGAAACCGTTAGCCACTTCGCGGCCGCCGATGAAGAACTCGAAACGGTCAGTGATGAAATGGTTGTCATCGTTACGACGTGCTAGTGGAGAAATATCCGCTGGGTAGCCAGTGATGAACGTAGGTTGCATCAACTGAGTTTCAGCTGTTTCACCAAAGATCTCTTCTAGTAGCTGACCACAAGTCCAGAACTTCTCAACTGTCATGCCTAGGCTCTTAGCCAAGTCACGCATAAACTCAACATCTTTAACTTCTTCGTAAGTCATAGACTGAATGGTTGCGTTGTCAGGATTGTACTTCTTGATCGCATCCAACATGCTCAAACGTGCATATGGGCCACCAAAGTCAACTGTGTGCTCACCGTATGGAAGCTGTGGAGAACCACAAAGCTCAGTCGCGATAGAGCTTAGCATCTCTTCAGTCAGATCCATTAGATCGTTAAAGTCTGCATACGCCATATAGAATTCCATCATAGTGAATTCTGGGTTATGACGTGGAGACAGACCTTCGTTACGGAAGTTACGGTTGATTTCGAATACGCGCTCAAAACCACCGACCACTAAACGCTTAAGGTATAGCTCAGGAGCAATACGCAGGTACATAGCGATATCAAGCGCATTGTGATGCGTCTCGAATGGACGAGCAGAAGCGCCACCTGGGATGCTGTGCATCATTGGTGTTTCAACTTCCATGAACTCTTTCTTTACCATGAAGTTACGAATAGCCGAAACGACTTTAGAACGCATGATAAAGGCTGCACGAGAATCTTCGTTAACGATCAAGTCAACATAACGCTGACGGTAACGCGTCTCTTGGTCTGTTAGGCCGTGGAACTTTTCAGGCAGTGGACGCAGTGCTTTAGTTAGCAACTGGTACTGTTCCATGTTCACGTATAGATCGCCCTTACCTGAAAGGTGTAGCTGACCGGTCACACCGATGATGTCACCGATATCTAGACCCAGGAACTTCTCTTTAAGATCTTTTTGAACATCTTTACCCGCATAAGCTTGGATACGACCGCTCACATCTTGGATAACCAAGAAAGGACCACGCTTAGCCATAACACGGCCAGCGATAGAGCGCTCAATGCCCATGCCTTCAAGCTCTTCTTTGGTGTTTTGACCAAATTCAGCTTGAATGTCTGCCGCTTTGTGTTTGCGATCGAAGTTGTTCGGGTGACCGTTTGCAGGGCAGTTGGTACGAATGTGCTCTAATTTTGCACGACGCTCTGCAATTAACTTGTTCTCGTCTAGTGTTTGTTCAGTCATCTTCTTCTCTCGTTAAAGGCCAGATTTCAGGCTAGCTTCAATAAACTTGTCCAGATCGCCATCTAAAACGCTCTGGGTATTTCGGTTTTCAACGCCGGTACGTAGATCTTTAATACGTGCATCATCGAGCACGTATGAACGGATCTGGCTGCCCCAGCCAATATCTGACTTGGCATCTTCGGCGGCTTGCTTATCAGCATTCTGCTTAAGCATTTCTAGCTCATACAGTTTTGCTTTTAGCTGTTTCATCGCTGCATCACGGTTTTTATGCTGCGAACGGTCGTTCTGACATTGCACCACAGTGTTGGTCGGCAGATGCGTAATACGGATCGCTGACTCAGTTTTGTTAACGTGCTGACCACCCGCGCCTGATGCACGGTAGGTGTCAATTCTTAAGTCCGATGGATTGATATCAATCTCAATCGAGTCATCAATCTCTGGGTAAACGAATACCGAACAGAAAGAGGTGTGACGCTTACCTGATGAGTCAAATGGCGACTTACGGACTAAACGGTGTACACCGGTTTCCGTACGCAGTGAGCCAAAGGCATATTCGCCAGTAAACTTGATGGTTGCGCCTTTAATGCCGGCAACATCACCACCGGTCACTTCAATCAATTCAGGTTTGTAATCATGGGCATCACCCCAACGTAAAAACATACGCAGTACCATGTTTGCCCAGTCTTGAGCCTCTGTACCGCCAGAACCTGATTGAATATCTAAATAACAATCTGATGCATCATGTGGACCTGAGAACATGCGACGGAACTCAAGTTCCTCTAAGCGCTTCTCAAGATCTTGTAATTCAGCAGCGGCATCATTGAAGGTTTCTTCATCATCTTCTTCAACGGCAAGTTCGAGTAAACCCTCGATATCTTCTAGGCCACTGTCCATATCATCGATAGTTTTCACTACCGCTTCAAGGGCTGCACGCTCTTTGCCTAAGGCTTGGGCGTTATCTGGATCGTTCCAAACTTCAGAGCTTTCAAGCTCTCGGCTCACTTCTTCTAGACGCTCACTTTTGGCATCGTAGTCAAAGATACCCCCGAAGAAGGTCGGTACGGTCAGCGAGCTCCTTGATTTTGAATTTAACTGGATTTACTTCAAACATGATTTAATCAACTTTTAAATGAGTTTTTGGCTAGGAAACAATGACGACACAACGCCATCGATTATCGGCTCAATTATTCACAGATAGAAAACCCGCTATTTTAACTCATGCTTTGCATGAAACATAGCGGCAAAAGCGCACAAAACAGCAATTTTATTCAACAAAGCTAACTCAAGTGCTAAAAACTAATATTTAACCAAATATTACTACTGCGCTAATCTCAATTGTTTTCATTTAACGCCATTTCGTGTCATTGCTCAACGGTATCTATTGCGCTTCCGTGACCTTTATCGCCCCGCCCTCCCGCTAACGTTATATCGGCAGTATTATCTAGCGCCACTGCGGCCTTCAACGCTTTCACTGAAGGTTTTTCGGCGCCTTGGGTGGGGTTTACATTGAACAAAATCGCTGACACGATAACCAAACCGCACTGTATTCACCGACAAACCACCGATAAACCAGGCCCAATGACCACAAAACGCCAACTGACGCAGCACTACCGTACACCAGTAAAACCAAGGTGCACATTTTAAGCTGCAAGTGTGAAATACCCCGCAGTTCCCACTGAAATCCAAGCTGCATTTTCTGCGTAAAAAAAGGCCACAGGTATACTCCAAGTTATAACTATTTCGCCAAGTCCGTTCTCTGTGAATGCTGATGTTGCGCCTAGGTTCTCAAAGCCTAATGAAGCGTATTCAATCAAGCTGCGACCCTATAAATAAAGGCCAATGCGATGAAACAAATAATAATTGATGGCAAGACCTTAGTTGCCAAACAACAAGACACTCTGTTAGATGTCGCGCTTAATGCCGATATTGCCATCCCCAATCTGTGTAAGAGCAATGCCCGTTATTTAGTAAAAAGCTCTTTAGTACACGATAGCAAGCAGCACTGTAATTTGTGCCATGTAGAGCTGCATACAGACGATAACAGCATTACCCATGTGCGCGCCTGCGAAACCCTTGTTAGCGATATTGCTGCGCAAAACATTCAAGTGATCACCCAATCAGCAGCGCTGAGTAAACAGCGAAAAGCGGCGCTGCAAGTGATCTTGTCTGATCACTTTGCCGACTGTGAGGCGCCTTGCCAAACGGCTTGCCCCGCGGGCGTTGACGTACAGTCTTACCTGTACCATATCGCTCAAGGCGATCACACTGAAGCCGTTAAAGTCATTAAGCAGACCTTACCTTTGCCACTCTCTATTGGCCGTGTCTGCCCCGCTTTTTGTGAATCTGAATGCCGCCGTGGCTTGGTCGATGAGCCTGTTGCTATCCGCCAATTAAAACGTCACGCCGCCGATTTAGATCTAGAAGGCGATGCGCCATATGTGCCGCCAAGACTTGCTGATACCAATAAAAAAGTTGCTATTATCGGTAGCGGCCCAGCGGGCATTTCAGCAGGATATTACCTGTCGAATAATGGTCACAATGTCACTATTTTCGAGTCAATGCCGCAAGCTGGCGGCTGGTTAAGATACGGCATTCCAGAGTATCGTCTGCCTAAGGCTATTCTCGATAAAGAAATTGACCTGCTGTGTAAAAATGGTCTCAAGATTAAAACCGATACACGCCTTGGTCGTGACATTCACCTTAACGGTTTAATTGATGATTTTGATGCGGTTTGTTTAGCCATCGGCGCGCAAAAAGCCGTGCCAATGAACTACCCCGGTATCGAGCTAGACGGCTGTTATTTAGGCGTAGATTATTTAAAAGATTACTGCACCGACAAACAATACATCACAGGTAAAAAAGTCGCAGTGATTGGTGGTGGAAATACCGCCATAGATTGTGCCCGCACAGCCAAACGTGATGGCGCCGATGTCACGCTGGTCTACCGCCGTACACGTGATGAAATGCCAGCAGAAGACTATGAGATCCATGAAGCTGAGCAAGAAGGGATCAAGTTCCACTTCTTAACCAATCCGATTGAAAACCACTGCGATGATAATGGCCGCGTGGCACAAGTGACCTTTGAAGTGATGGCGCTTGGAGAACCAGACAGCTCTGGTCGTCGCAGCCCAACCCCAACGGGGGAGACCTTTACTGAAGCGTTCGATACCGTGATCCCTGCGGTTTCGCAAACCCCTGATATGGCGTTTCTTGAAGATCCACAAAGCCAACTTGCCACTGGTGAAGTCGCTCTTACTCGCTGGAATACCTTCGAGGGTTGCGAGCACACCATGTCGGCAGGGCAATCTGCTGGGCTCGATAAACTGTTTGTGATTGGTGACTCTCGTACAGGTCCAGCCACCGCGGTTGCTGCTGTGGCTGATGGTCGAAAAGCTGCCGATGCCATTGAGAAACTCCTTAACCAGGGTTTGACTTGTGAGCTAGTAAAACAGCCATTTAACTCAACTAAGGCCGCTAAGACTCGCGCACTAAAATCCCTTAAGGCAGATGCGCTTTATCCTGCTGCAAGTGTGCAATCTCGCAGCCTAATGCCTGAGCTTGATAAGCTACAGCGCGCCCTGAATTTTAGTGAGGTTGAACTTGGCTTTGCCGCCGATGAAGCGATGAAGGAAGCCGCGCGCTGCTTAGAATGTGCCTGTCAGGCAAACACCGACTGTAAGCTACGAGATTATGCGACCGAGTATAAGGTTAAAGCCAGCGAGCTTGATCTTAGCCAGGCGCAACATTTTAGCATTGATACCAGCGCGCCATTTATTACCTTTGATGCTAACCGCTGCATTAGCTGTGGTGCCTGTGTTGAAACCTGTAAAGGTGCCAGCGGCCACAACGCGATATCTTTTGCCAAAGATCATTACCACGCCCTGCCAATCTCATGTGCCAGCTCAAGTGAAAGTGACGAGCGCAAAGCCCCGCGTGTGGGCTTTAGCGTTAGCATGAACGACAGCGACTGCGTGCAATGTGGCAACTGTGTACAGGTGTGCCCAACAGGTGCATTAGTTGATGCTCGTGATAAGACTCAGGGCCTAACTCAAGCGCAAAAAGCACCGCTTAAGTGCGTCTCTACCATCTGTACCTATTGCGGCATTGGTTGCCGAGTTAACCTGCATGTGGATGAACAGAAAAACCAAATCCGCCATATCAGTGGTGATACATCATCGCCTGTAAATGAAGGCATGCTATGCGTTAAAGGTCGCTTTGGTTTTGACTTTGTTGGCAGCGACAAACGCCTAACCACGCCGCTTATCCGCAAAAATGGTCAATTAGTGCCTGCGAGTTGGGAAGAAGCCATCTCGGTTGTGGCGCAGCGCTTTGGGGAGATCAAACAAACCTATGGTGATAAAGCGCTAGCGGGTTTGTCTTCAGCTAAAGCCACTAACGAAGATAACTACGTTTTCCAAAAGTTCTTCCGCAGCGTTATTGGTAATAACAATATCGACCACTGCGCTCGCTTATGTCACGCCTCAACGGTTACCGCACTGCGCGAAAGCTTAGGCAGCGGTGCGATGACAAACGACATTCCAAGCATTAAAGACAGCGACCTTATCTTTATTCTTGGCTCAGATACCGAAAGCGCTCACCCGATTATCGCCTCTCGCATCAAGCAAGCAGTAAGCGAACATGGTGCTCGTTTAATCGTTGCCGATCCTAAGCGCGTCTCTATCGCCGATAAAGCCCAGCTTTATGTGGCACACAGACCGGGCTCAGATGTCATGCTACTGAATGCCATTATGCAGCAGATCATCAAAAATGATTGGCATGATCTTGATTACATTCAAGCTAGAGTCGAAGGTTTTAGTCAGCTCTATGATGAAGTGATGAGCACCGATTACAGCCCTAAGAATGCAGAGTTAATTACCGGCGTGAGCGCTAAAGATATTATCGAAATGGCTCACCTTATCGGTACTGCAGAAAAAACAGCAGTCTACTATGCCATGGGGATCACTCAACATACTTCTGGTCACGATAACGTCACCGCGATATCTAACCTGCAGTTACTGTGTGGCAATATTGGCGTAAAAGGAGCGGGAATTAACCCTCTGCGCGGCCAGAGTAACGTGCAAGGCGCCTGCGATATGGGCGCCCTGCCAAATTACTTTAGCGGCTATCAGAAACTTGACGACCCACTGGTCCAAATGCGCTTTCGCGAAGCTTGGGGAAAAGAAGATCTCAGTGCAGAGGTAGGACTGTCAGCAACAGAGATGATGCACGCGTTATCTCACGGCGAGCTTAAAGGGCTATATGTCATGGGCGAAAACCCAGTGCTGAGCGATCCTGACCAAAAGCACGTATTGCAAGGCCTAGCTGCGGCAGAGTTTGTAGTGGTGCAAGATATCTTCTTAACAGAGACTGCCGAGCTAGCCGATGTGGTCTTGCCTGCGGCCGCGTTTGCCGAAAAGCTAGGGCATTTCACCAATACCGAGCGCCGAGTGCAGCAGTTACTCCCCGCTGTTACGCCACCGGGTCTTGCCAAGAATGATTGGCAAATAATCCAACTTATTGCCACCAAGATGGGTGAAGATTGGGGCTACCAAAATGAAAAGCAGATTTGGCATGAGATCACCGACGTCACGCCACAATATCGCGGCATTACCTGGAAAGTTATCGACAGCCTAACGAGCAATGGCCTCCAGGGTCTGCAGTGGCCCTGCCCAGCTGAAGGTCACCCTGGCACGCCTATTTTGCATACCAGAGAGTTTACTCATGGCAAAGGTAAGATGCGCGCTGTGCACTACCGTCTTCCCGCCGAAATGCCGTGTAAAGAGTATCCATTGGTCTTATCAACTGGACGCTTATTGGAGCAATTCCACACTGGCACCATGACTCGCAAAACTGAGGGACTCAATCAACTCGGTAGCGCTAGGGTGATGATTTCGGTATTTGATGCTGACAAGCTCGGCGTGAATAACGGTGATATGCTCAAACTCAGCACAAGGCGCGGAGAGATTGAAATTAAGGCATTTGTCACTAAACGTGCTCAGGCTGGGGTCTTGTTCCTGCCGTTCCACTTTGCAGAATCTGCCGCCAACAAGCTGACTAACAACGCCCTCGACCCAGTGGCTAAAATCCCAGAGTTCAAGGTGTGTGCGGTAAAAGCTGAAAAGGTAGCAGAAGAAGTAGCCGAAATGACAGCAGAACTAGCGTAACTAGCGTAACTAGCGTCAAAGTAGATCAAAAAAGGCCGTAAGCGCATGCGCTTACGGCCTTTTTGTTGGTTTTCGTTTAGCTAGCTGCTAACTCATAAACGCGCCCACTAGCGCCCCTGCAACACCAAAACCTGTCACTAGGATAAATATATTTGGCTTAAAGATTTTAAACAGACCAAAACCTAACACCACCAAGGCCATATCAAGCGGAGATAGCACAGCACTGATAAATATAGGATTATAAAGCGCCGCCAACAAGAAACCGACCACACAAGCATTCACTCCCGCAACCGCGCCTACCACTTGCGGCCGCGCGCTGAGAGCATGCCAGCTTTTAAGTGCCACCAGCATAAGTAAGAATCCCGGCAGGAAAATAGCGAGTGTCGCAACCAAGGCCCCCATTAACGGCTGTTGCACCCAGATCTCTGCACCTAAAAATGCGGCTAAGGCAAACATAGGCCCCGGCACAGCTTGAGCTAACGCATACCCCGTTAAGAACTGATCGTTACTCATCGCATCGCCAACACTCGATTGCAGTAAAGGCAGCACCACATGCCCACCGCCAAAAACCATGCTACCCACTTGATAGAACTGGCTAAACAACTCAGTTAAATTCGATATCCCAGCTTGCTTAGATAACCCTATGACCACCAAGGAAGCAATCAATAAGCCGCTGAAGATACTTAACCAAAAGAAGTTGAGTTTTATCGGTTGCTGCGCCGTTGCCTTAGGTTCATCATCCTCAGCAGATAAGTAATAGCGACCCACCATAGCGGCTACGATGAGCAAGCCAAACTGTACAAGCATCGAAGGCTGCAGCAAGATAATCACGCAACTTAAGACCATTAATAGCTTGGCTTGCTTACGCTGACAAAACTGCTTAAACATAATCCAAATGGCATCAGCAACCACGACCACAGCCAGTAGTTTAAGCCCGTGGATTATTCCTTGAGTAAATGAATAATCCAGCCACTGGCTACTGGTTACTGCGAGTAAAAATAATAGAATAAACGAAGGAAGGGTGAAGCCTAGAAAGGCGGAAATAGCCCCTAACAGCCCGCCGCGATGGTAACCAATCGCAAAACCCACCTGGCTCGAGCCCGGTCCAGGCATAAACTGGCTTAACGCCACCAAGCTGCCATAGTGTTTGTCATCGAGCCATTTCAGCTCCTGTACAAAAGTCTGCCTAAAGTAACCGATGTGCGCTGCTGGCCCGCCAAATGACACTAGGCCTAACGAAAAAAAACGAAGAAAAATTTGAAACATAACCATCCATCAATATGTGCGCCAAGACGCCTTTAAAATAAGTGCTTTAAATAAGCTGCTTAGAATAACAGATACAGAATATGACACTAACGTTACAAAATAATGAAACCTAAAAAAACGGCAGTAATCTGTCACAAGTTAAACCAAGCTTGCAGAGGCGATAAGCTAAAAACAATATAAATCTTTTAGTGCTTTGCTTTACCTGCTTAGCTAATCCAACATTAGTCGCTCAAAATCGGCTAATGGCTGGCGCTTACCGATAGAGTCTTCCACCCATTCGAGCACTTCTGTTGCCGTCGTCCTATAAGTTGTCAGCTTGCCTCCATAGAGGCTTAATAACTTAGGGTGGCTTAGCTGACTTTTTTGCAGGGTATCTCTTGGGCGATCAAATGAATTGCCAGCCTGTTTTGGTAGCACTCTAATTCCACAAAAGCTGTCAACCACCCGCGTTTTCAATGCCTCTACATCACCAAGCTGGGCAAAGTAGTGTTGATAAATACCCAGTAAATACGCCTCCTCTTCGGCGGTTATCTGGGGTTTGCCGTTTAACTTATCAAGCACGACTTCAGTGGTGCCAATCAAGGTATTACCATTCCAAGGCATCACAAAAATCACCCGTTTGTCAAAGCAAGACTCAAGGTAAAGAATGCCGTCATTAGCCGGAATATCGAGCAGCAAATGACTGCCCTGCACCCATTCTATGGGCTCTGCTGCAATGGGCGGGACCACATTATCTAACACATGGTTCACCCAGGGACCCGCCGCGTTCACCACCGCCAACGCTTCTACCTCTTGCTCAGCACCGTCGGCTTGGTAACGCACGATACAATGACTTAGCAAATGCTCGATATGAGTACATTTTGCATGCTCAATAACATGGGCACCTAAAGAACGGGCATTTTTTACGACCGCCTGGGTCAGAAGTTTGTCGTCTGTTTGCGCATCCCAATATTGATAAACAGCCTTAAGCCCGTTGAGTTTGAGCCCTTTGATTTTCGACCAATGCACTGAGGGTATCGATTTAAACTGCCCTAGCGCATCGAAATCGCTAAGCATGGCATACAAACTCAGTCCCGCCCTGATCGCCCATGAACTGCGACGACTGGTGTCATATACGGGAATATAAAATGGGATTGGATTCACTAAAGAGGGAGCAAGCTGTAGCAAAGCTTTACGCTCGGCCAGTGACTTTCTCACTAACGGCAGTTGTCCGGACTCAAGATATCGTAGGCCACCGTGAATAAGCTTGCTAGAGTTGGCTGATGTTTGCGCAGCAATAGTGTCTCGTTCAAGTAATAGCACACTATAACCGGCCGCAGCCGCGCACTGAGCAATACCAGCACCGTTAATGCCACCGCCAATAATGATAAGATCAACTGTCGCCATTTGTGCTCCTTAAAGTGCATCTGTTATTTTTGCTACTGCTTTAACGGCTTTTCAATCAGTGTTTCAGCCACTATTACGACAGATTTATAAAGACTGAGTAAAGTCCATAATTACCGCCACTAAATACGCATATACGGCATTGCACAATAACCTAGGCTAATAGAGGCTGTCATTACGCAGTGGAGCGAGAAACAGATCTGTTTGTTTGGGCTCAATGGTGTTTCAACGCTGTCTTTTGTCATAATCAGAGTCATCATAAGAGTAACCCTACTTTGTCCCCCGATTTAAGGCTCTAGTTCAGGCTCTAACTCGCGCTAGAGTCTAGGGCAATAAACAAAACACCTAGCATATAACATACTTATGTTATTGATAAAATTCTAACCTTAAATTGAGCCGTAAAAATGCCCCTCTCTTGATGCACGCTCAGTATTTTGTTAGCTGTAACCTAACTCACATCATCCTAGGCGACATTGCGGCATCAATTTTATGAGCCTGGTTAATAGCATATTAGGTCGTGAAACTAGGTTGTGGGTTTGGCTCTAATATCCGCCAAAGCATCATTAGAATAATTGATCTAAAGATGATTGCTTTTCAGATACTAATAGCATAAATTGCTCTCGAATTTGAACGATCCAGCTGTTTTTACGCTGTTAGTTTTTAAAAAGTTTTCATGTTATCAAGGATGTACAAAATGAAGTCTATAGCCGTAGTTGGTTTATTGTTCGCAGGAAGCGTGGCCGCACAATGTGATAACCAAACCCATATAGTCGATATTCCTTATGCAAAGAATAGCTCTTATTTTGCAGGATATTACGCATCGCAACTCGATAAGTTAAGTAAAAACACCCAAGCCAATAGCGGTTATTTGCTGCTCGAATTTAAAGTCAATCAAACTCAAACCACTGAAGAAGCGCGCAAGTATAATAAGTGGTTAGCACAAAGGCGTATTGAAAGAGTAAAAACCTACCTTGATAATGCGGCTTACCCCGCCCCCGTGATCACTCGAATATTAACCGCAAGTACCGACGAGAACCGCAATGTGTCAGTGGTATGGTGCGCTGCAGAAACCGAGCAACTGCAGATTCAAATTGCCAGTAAAGATGAATAACCGATAAAGACTATAAAAAACGCTCAAACATTAGTCAGCCCGCAGCGTCTTTATTAACAAAATGCCAACATTGATCATAGGTGCCCCAAAACAGCAATCTAGCTATGCACAACACCTATCAAACTGTTTATAAAGCTTTTAGCGATCAAACCTATGTATAACGAGTGGCTCGTTATGACTAGTTAAACAACGGCTTAATCAAGCCATTACAATTATTGCTAAAAGTTTAATTCTATTACCTAAAACTAGTCATAGTTCCCAAAAGTAATTTATTCGAGATTCCAGTAGCAAAAACCACACATTAATTTAGCAAATGCTAACTACTACCGTAAAGTATCGGTAACCTAAGTCTCAATTCATGCCTAATTTGCCTTTTGGAGTTCGCATGGTCAAATCAGCTCTATTATTCATCGCCATATTTCTCTCAAGCCTTTCTATGCCAAGCTTTGCAGCTGACAGCCCAGTTAATGGTAATTCCATTAATGACACTGCCATTAATGAAGCCAATATGTGGCATTACACTAATTCCCAAGGGGAGTTAAAGGTAAAACTGTATTTCTTCTGGTCTAAAACCTGCCCACACTGCGCCGAAGCGCATCCATTTATCGACAGTCTGCCAGAGCGTTACCCCTGGATCGAGGTGGAAGATCATATGATCACTGCTTCCGGTACCATGAAGATTTGGCAGCAAATAGCCAAACAAACAGGTACAGAAGCGCGTTCAGTGCCTTATTTTGCTAGCGGTGAAAAAGCGGTGGTAGGCTACAGTAGCCAAGCTGTTACTGGTGAGTTTTTAGTGCAACGCTTAAAGTCATATTATGTATCACTTGGTGGTCAGTTAGCCCCTGAAACCGAGGGCCAATACACTAGTGCTGCTCCCGTCTCTGCGGGCCTATTTGAAACCTGTAAAGAAAGCAGCAGTGACAGCGAAGGCACCTGTGATTTAGGTTTAGATAGTACCAGTGAAATAGCCTCTTCTGATGTGCAACCCGTTGAGTTGCCACTCGTTGGTGTTGTCCACCCTGAGCAGATGTCGCTACCGCTATTAACAGTGGTACTGGCTGGCGTCGATGCCTTTAATCCTTGCGCTTTCTTTGTATTGTTATTTCTACTTTCAATTATGGTTAACGCCAAGAGCCGCACTCGCATGTTAATTGTCGGTGGCATCTTCGTATTCTTCTCAGGCTTTATCTACTTCATCTTTATGAGCGCATGGCTGAATATCTTCCAACTACTTGGCGCTGGTAGCGACGGCGGCTGGATTATTCTCGGGGCGGGTATGTTGGCGCTCGTCGCAGGCGCGGTAAACATCAAAGACTACTTCTTTACTAAAGGCGAAGTCACTTTATCCATGTCTGCAGAGAACCGCACCGGGTTGATTAAACGTATGGGTAAACTCACCAGCGCCAGCAGCATGACCGCCATGATAGCCGGTACCGTGGTGTTATCGATTTTAGCCAACGCGTATGAGTTACTCTGCACAGCTGGCTTCCCGATGATCTACACCAGCGTATTGTCGATGCATGACCTAGACACATTTGAGCGTTACATGTACCTGGTGATGTACAACGTGGTGTATGTCATCCCACTCGCGGCGATTGTTATTGCCTTTAGTGTGTCACTTGGTAAACGCAAGCTCACCGAAAAAGAAGGCCAAACCCTTAAGCTCATGTCGGGCATTATGATGATGGGCCTAGGTGGTATGTTAGCTATCGACCCGACGGCGCTGCAAAATGTGGCCTTAGCGATTGGCCTTATCTTAAGCTCTATCGTGCTGACCTTTATCATTACCCTTATTCGCAAGGGGATTGAGAAATCACGGATTGCAAAATCATAGTTTTCTTAACTGAAGCGCTACAGTTATAAGTAGTAGCTTGTCGCTGGTGCAACTACGGATAATCAAACTTCGTTTGATAAAAGTCGTGAGCTTCCAGCTCACACACGGGCAAGAGGGGATCAACAGCAATCCCCTCTTGCATCTCCCCTGCCGCCCCGACGAAGTTGTAATCCTCAGTTATTTTCGAAAATCTCTATCGCCTCAGAATCGCCGTCCATGGTTCTACTAAGGCTACCTCGTCATCCTGACTCGCTCACGCGATTTCCTTTAATTCCTTCGGCAACTTCAATGGGGATTTGGTGCAATCA
This sequence comes from Shewanella sp. 0m-6, assembly GCF_052977325.1. Classification (NCBI taxonomy): domain Bacteria; kingdom Pseudomonadati; phylum Pseudomonadota; class Gammaproteobacteria; order Alteromonadales; family Shewanellaceae; genus Shewanella; species Shewanella sp. 0m-6. Next base: position 7,655 of record NZ_JBRIMD010000028.1, on the reverse strand, counting down.
ATTAACTTTAGAGGGAAACTCATCAGCTAATGACTATTCCTAGCCTACAGCTGAATCGGCTCGAATATCTCAATGCTTGCTCCGCCGACAAAACAGATAGAGGTAGACGGTATATCATTAAAAAATAAGCAATTTAAGCTTGAAGCCGCAAATCTAACTAAAGTTTTCAAAGTATTCGCAAATACGATGTCATATTTTTTAACTATTAACTTCAATTGCAAGACTCTGACTTATCTATAGAATACGCCATACATTAACTTGCTGGTGTCAAAATGCGTATTTTCTCCATCATGCTACTTCTTGGCTTATTGTCTGGCTGTGGAACAACCCCCATTGCTTATAAGCCTAACCCAGTAACACTGGAAGACGCTCCAATAATTATTGATAGAATGGTTATGACTCAACATCGAGCATGGAAGCCAGATTACTTTGTAATTACAGAGCATTATTTTGGCTGGGATTTTGGTACTTACTCCAACGGAACAATCCAGAATAGTATCGTTTATGCTAGCACTTCTAGCACAACACGAAGCGCTGCAGAGAGAGTATATTACGACGAAATTTCTGATGTTAAATTACTGGACTGGACACGGAAATTTAAACAGTGGTACGTAGTTACTTTATACCGAGAAGACGGCAGTTTAATAAAACATGTACTACGCACTCGAAAGCTTGGAGATGCTCAATTATTAGTGGATGCATTGAACACATTTATAGGTGAGCGTCTAAAAAAAGAACACTTATAATAAGAGGCTATGGCACCATCGCTTTTCAGTATCAGCTTTACCGCCTTAGACTTTCCTAATGACTCTTTACAAGCGCTTATCCCACCACGAAGCGCTGCGCTTTCACCAAGTTCACGAAGGAAAAAATACAACTCAAACGGCTTAGCCTGTTGCCTTTCTTCGTGTCCTTTGTGGTGAGTAGCCTTTATCGCCCTTGCTTGAACCATCTCAGCTTTTATCCTCTTTTATTTACAACCATGATTGATGGGCTAAAGCCCAACCTACAAAAGAGAATATGTTTTCTGGCTGCTCTTCTTTGCTTTTATCATCTTTACTCTTTCTTAGCTTTACCGCTTTTACCGTGAGCGCAGCGCTCCGTAAGTGACGCTGTCACGCTCCCTAGGCCGCTGGCCGTCCGGCTCTTCCCGTCTTAGCTTGAACCGTCTTTGCTTTTCCTAGGACCTAGGGCCTGCTTTTCCTCAAACCTAGCCCCTTCTTTTCCGTAGGTCGGTATTTATGCCGACAAATCTAGTATAAAACCAAGATTGATGGGCTAAAGCCCAACCTACAAAAGAGAATATGTTTTCTGGCTGCTCTTCTTTGCTTTTATCATCTTTACTCTTTCTTAGCTTTACCGCTTTTACCGTGAGCGCAGCGCTCCGTAAGTGACGCTGTCACGTTCCCTAGGCCGCTGGCCGTCCGGCTCTTCCCGTCTTAGCTTGTACCGTCTTTGCTTTTCCTAGGACCTAGAACCTGTTTTCCTAGAACCTTCTTTTCCGTCTTAGCTTTAAAACCGATACACTCTGTAACACGACTGACCTTAAGTCTTTAAAGTGCGCGCCGATAACCAAATAACATTCTTAATTAATCGAGCTACATATGGCAGTTACTATTTCTAGTGCGAATCTTCAACCTAACATGAGCCATGGCGATGTTGGCGTTAAAGTCGCGCAAATGGCTAAAGACCAACAAAAAATTGAAGGTGATATCGCATTAAGTTTGATCAATGCCGCGATACCCGATACCCCACAAGCACCTGTCGGTAACACTGGCCACAATATCAATACTACGGCCTAACTCGCTTCATTTAGTGATTCTCGGCTCTGGTTACCACTGTCGATGGATTCATATATACCCACCTTTAGATCAGTTGGGTATAAGTACCTATCTCGTCCCGCTGACTTTGCTTGATACAACAAGCGGTCAGCTACCTGTAACAATTCAGCGGCCTCCATAGATATTTGCCACTGCGCCACACCTTGAGAAACTGTGACATATTTTGAGGCTGTAGAACTCGGATGCACGAGTTTAGCTTCAGCTAATGCACGTTGGATCTTTGCAGCGACCTTTACCGCGCCAGTTAAATCCGTATCAGGTAGAGCCACCACAAATTCTTCACCGCCATAACGCGCCACGAGATCCCTCGGCCTTTCAAGCGCACAGTTCAATACCTTAGCAACGTTAATCAAATACTCATCGCCCACTTGATGACCAAGACTATCATTAAGCGGCTTAAAGAAATCCACATCGACCATGATAATGGATAACGGTTTGTCACTTCGAAGTGACGCTTTCATCTCTTGAGTTAACACCTCATCAAAGTGACGGCGATTACTGATATTGGTCAACCCATCAATCAAAGCTAAGTGCTTAAACTGCTGCATTAATTTCTTATTCTCGATATTACGGGTCACAGCTTTAAATAACCAACCAGAGATAATTTTCTGGCCTGATAAGATAATGCCAAAAAAACATAAAAACTTGGTGATGGGATAAACCAACACTTGCGAATATTGCAGTGAATGGTAGCTCGCACTAAAAATCAAAAATGGCAGAATAGTCAGTAGCATTGCATGGCGATGGGGAAATAAGGCTAACGCAAAAACCAGTACTAGAACGTCAGCTAATGACTCTATTCCCGGCATATTCTGTGCAGATAACAAGGCAAGATTGATGAGAACGTAACACCAGCCAATAGTTAAAAACGCTAGGTAGGTATATGTTTTATTTACGCTAATACGGCCAAGCCCTTTAAGCTTTACCGTAATAATCCCGATAAAAACAACTGCAAACAATGGCAGCGTTTTTAATTGGAGTAACTGAATGTCATCATAAAGGCTATCAAAATAATACGTATTGGCCAGCACCACAAATAACAGCGCACAACTGACGTAAGTCGCCCATAAAATACCGCGCTTTAAAATGGTAAACGTTTCTCTTTTTATCTGCGCGTGATATCGATGTGAATTCAGGGCCATTCTCCATTACTTATTACAGCTCTATGACTCATCCACTAAAAAAGCCAGCTTTTGCTGGCTTTATAGTAACGACTAATCGCTTTAGGCTGCAACATTATCGCTGCTAGAGTCATCAACTTTCTTATGTGTAGAGTCTTCAACTTTCTTATGTGTAGAGTCTTCAACTTTACCGGTATGAGAGTCATCAACATTATGACGAATTAGGTAATCAAATGCGCCTAGCGAAGCCGTTGCACCACTGCCCATGGCGATAATTATCTGTTTATAAGCGGAGTTAGTGACATCACCTGCGGCAAACACACCTGGCAACGACGTTTCACCTTTAGCATCGACAGTAATTTCACCGCGAGCTGTCATATCAATAGTGTCTTTTAACCATTCTGAGTTTGGCACTAAACCAATCTGAACAAATATGCCAGCAAGTTCAACATGATGCGACTCACCTGTTGCTCTATCGGTGTAGTTAAGGCCATTAACGCGCTTACCATCACCGGTCACTTCTGTGGTCATCGCCTGAGTAATAATCTCGATATTGCCCATCGATTTTGCTTTACGCTGCAATACATCATCGGCGCGTAAGCTTTTATCAAACTCAAGCACAGTAACGTGCTCAACGATATTAGCTAAATCAATCGCGGCTTCAATACCTGAGTTACCACCGCCAATCACAGCAACACGCTTACCTTTAAACAGTGGGCCATCGCAATGTGGACAGTATGCCACGCCACTACCACGATACTCTTGCTCACCCGGTACGTTCATTTCACGCCAACGAGCACCCGTTGCTAATAAAATTGTTTTACTGCGCAGCACCGCGCCACTTTCAAGGGTTAACTCAAATAGCTCACCCGACTTTAAGCTCAAAGCGCGTTGGTTATCCATGATATCCACGTCATATTCATGCACGTGAGCTTCAAGATTAGCGACCAACTTTGGTCCTTCAGTCGCCTTAACCGAGATAAAGTTTTCAATACCTACCGTTTCAGCCACTTGACCACCAAACTTGTCGGCGACAATACCGGTACGTAAACCTTTACGCGCCGCATAAATGGCAGCCGATGCGCCAGCTGGGCCGCCCCCCACCACTAATACCTCAAACGGTTCTTTTTCATTTAACTGCTCGGCTTTTCTACCGGCGGCATTCACATCAAGCTTATTTAAGATCTCTACAGTACTAATGGCTCCCATAGAGAACTGCTCGCCATTAAGGTAAACAGAAGGTACGGCCATGATGTTACGTTCATTCACTTCATCCTGGAACAATGAACCATCAATCATCACGTTAGTAATGTTAGGGTTAATCGCCGCCATCATATTCAGTGCTTGCACTACTTCCGGGCATGTTTGGCAGCTTAGCGACACATAAGTCTCAAACTGATACTCGCCCGGCAGTTGACGGATTTGCTCAATCACATCGGCATCCAATTTTATTGGATGGCCGCCGCTGTGCAGTAAGGAAAGCACTAGTGATGTGAACTCATGCCCCATAGGCAGACCAGCAAAGGTAATTTGGCTGCCAATCCCTTGACCTAGATCCGGGGTAATCACCGACATTGACGGCGTGCGCTTACCCACTTGCTCAGTCACTGAAATAAGTGAAGATAGGCTATCAATATCTGCAGCTAAAGATTTAAGCTCTTGCGCTTTTGGGCTGTCATCAATAGATACAACCAGCTCAACTGGGTGCTTGAGGTTTTGCAAATAAGTGTTCAGTTGATTCTTGACGTTTGCATCTAACATGATGACTCCTAAATATTAAAAGCTAATCTGGTATAGGTGAGCAGGCAGCATTAGCCATAATGCGGTTTAGTGTTAACCAAAACAAAGAGTGCTCACAAAAAATAAAAAAGTAAAAAAAGGCTGTAGAAATAAGAGTTTGTTCAGCTTAGCTTGCAGGGGGCACTAAGCTGAACAATGGAGAGAGCCTGGTGAAGATGGCTACCAAGCTAACCCGTTTGGGGACAAGCTAGCGAGGTAAACACCTTACTTTCAACTCAATCTAGATTTAGATCTTACCGACTAGGTCGATTGATGGTGCAAGTGTTGCTTCACCTGGCTGCCATGCTGCCGGACAAACTTCACCGTCGTGTGTTGCAACATATTGTGCAGCCTGGATTTTACGAACTAACTCTGCTGCGCTACGACCAATACCTAGGTCATGTACTTCAGCCACTTTAATCTCGCCTTCTGGGTTGATAACAAATGTGCCGCGTAGTGCTAGACCGTCTTCTTCAATCATCACACCAAAATTACGTGTGATAGTGCCTGTTGGGTCACCAATCATTGGATACTGGATCTTGTTGATGGTGTCTGAACTTGCATGCCATGCTTTGTGAGTGAAGTGAGTGTCAGTAGATACTGAGTAAACTTCAACGCCCATAGCCTGTAGCTTCTCGTAATGGTCAGCCATGTCGCCTAGTTCAGTTGGGCATACAAAGGTAAAGTCAGCTGGGTAGAAGAATACGACTGACCACTTACCTAGTAGGTCTTGCTCTGTCACTGGGTGGAAGTCACCTTTGTGAAAAGCAGTTGCTGTGAATGGCTTGATTGTAGAGTTGATAATTGACTGATGCATGTAATGCTCCGTTTTATAATTAAAGTTGAAAATACTATTTCTTAAAATTCAACAAACTGAATGAGTGATGATGAGTCTCTTAACGCCAGTTCGTTTTCGATGGAAGAATAATAGCGGAGCCAATGAATTAATGATAACGGGTAAAAGCTATCATGCTAATCTATTTTTCCGAACAAGATTAACAAGCCTGCGATATCAGGCTTTCGCCTGAAAAGTACGACGCATAAGTACGGTGCATAAGTACGATAAAAAATGGACTTAAAGGTTTTAAGTAAAAGAGGGCAAGCAAATTTGGATTTTGGCACAGAGAAGCTAAAAACTATAAGTAGAAAATAGACTCGCTAACACATCGATAAGTATTAGCGAGACTTTACTCTTACTCCCAGACTTTTACTTTACTCCCAAAGGTCGAAGCGGGTTAGCGATCTCGCCAACTGAAAATCAAGCTGCTGCGATAAGGACTGCGCCTTGGTCTTGAGTGCACTGGCGCTAATGTCGCGCTTGACCTTACCCGCAAACACCACCCAATTGCCACTGCCAGTTAGGCAAGCACGTACTTCTACAAAATGCATATTAAGGTAGGCAAGTAGCTCACGGTTTTGGCTATGCTCTTTCCAGCAATTGAGAACCAAGTAGCCATCGGCTTTAATTAAGGCCGCGCACTGGGCAATAAAGGCCTGTGACACCTGCGCGGCATCCACCCCTTCCGCGCTGTAGATATCAGCAAAAACAATATCCACTTTCTTATGATCGCTAGCCTCTAGAAATTGCTTGGCATCTTGATGAATGACTTTAAGCTTTTTACTCAGCGGCAACTGGAAATATCGCTTAGCCAGCGCTATCACGTCACCTCTTAACTCTACTGCCGTTAACTTAATACCCGCATCAAAGTGGCGCAGCGCATGAATAAGTCCACCACCACCGAGCCCAAGCACAATTGCACTTTTAGGTTGGCTATAGAGTAGAACCAGCAACATGGCTTGCACATAGGTGTGCTGCGGAATATGCGGAGTGGCCTTGAGCAATTTGCTTTGTTCGTCGTTATCGCCAAACGCGAGGATCCGTGTTTCCTTATCCTCTAATACAATAAGCGGACCATATTCGTCTTGGGTTTGGTGTAATACTTGATAATCTGACATGCGTTCTCCGATATTTGGAGCGCTATTATGCGTTAACTATTATGCGTTAAATAGTACTTTAATAAAATGGTGACGTTCTAGATGTAACAAGCGCTGATACCGCGCATGAGCAGCAACAATTAACCCACATTACCAGACAAAAAACAGCACAAAACCAAACTTAAAAACAAATACCACACCAAGCAAACAAGCACCACAAAGATCGAGACAAACACTACAATTTACCAACCTGGATTTGCTAGCGCTGTCACATTTCATTTTTGGCTTATACATACAATCAGCGCCATTCTCAATTCAGTAAAATTAAACCAATGAAAAAGACAATCTCTGCCGTCGCGCTAACGGCAATTCTAAGCACTCAACTTACCGGTTGTATGGGCCAAATGGGCCTAAGTGCTATGGTAACTAAAGCTAACCTTAGCGCGGTTGATAACCGTTATGGCCGTGCTGGTCTATTTATACTTATGAGCCCAATTTATGGCTTCGCTGCAACTGGCGATCTATTTATCCTTAACAGCATCGAGTTCTGGACAGGCACAAACCCTATCACTGGCCGTTCCCCAGCGGTAGTCGATATGCCAGTTGAAGCTATTTTCAAAGTGAACCAACACATTGATGGCGATCTAACTAGCGCCCCGCTAAAAAACATCAAGTTAACTAGCGCTTCAATGGTAGCGACTGATGACAATACTTTGGCCATGACATTGGTTTATGAAGATGGCAGCCAACAGGTAATGTCAGGTGTTAAGCAAGACGAGCATGTCGACTTCTACCTAGATAGCACTTTCATTGCTCGCGTGAGCACTGATGAGCTTGCTGCATACCAGCAAGGTTAATGATTAGTATTTACTCCGTGACATACAAAAGGGCCAGTAATACTGGTAATGCCGTTCACTTAAGGTGAACGGCATTTTTATTTTTGGCATACCGTTGAGGCCTTGGTTTTACTGTTCTGGGG
>NZ_JBRIMD010000027.1:0-55843 GCF_052977325.1 Shewanella sp. 0m-6 | reverse complement strand
TTTAATGATGGCGACACCGTGACCCTGACGATCAACACTGTTGAATATCAAGGCACTGTGAATGCACAAGGTCAATTTAGTATCTTGGTTGAAGGCAGCGACTTAGCCGCTGACGCAGATCAAACCATCAATGCCAGCGTCACCAGCACTGACTTAGCAGGCAACAGCGCCACCGCGACCGATACTGAAGATTATGACGTTGATAACACTACACCAAACACCCCGACTGTAATTATTCTGGATGACAGTAACCCAATTATTGGTAATGCAAACCCTGGCGATGGCTGGTTAAACCCTGATGAAATAGTCAGTGGTGGCGCGAACATCCAGTTAAAGGTAGAAGTTAACCATACTGACTTATTAGCAGGTGGTTCAGTTTCTCTCAGCATCACTAATGGCACCTCAATTTCGACCGTGGTTCTTAGCTTAAGTGCTACTGGAGAGTTGATTGTTACAGGTGCGTCTTCAACCGCTACCAGCCAATTTAGTTACGATAATGGAGTGATTACGTGGTCTGAAGAGACACCAAATGAAACATCAAGCATTACTGTTGAAGCGACTCAAGCTGATCTTGCTGGTAACGAGTCCGGCCCTGGAAGTGATACGGCAGCGATCAACACTGTCGACGCCAATGATGATGCTCAAGGTAGCTCATTTAGTGCAAGTGCAAGCTCTAGCGATAACTGGGGAACCGAAAACGGTACTAAAGTTAATCCACTATTCACTATCAGCGCAATAAACGCTGATGGCTCTGAAGGAACGGTTAATTACGCAACTGGTGATAACAACAAACTTGGTGTTTCTGGCACTCCCAGAACCGAAGGCGCGACAGTAGGTCAAATAGAGTTCAACGCTGAAACGGGTCAATCTGAAGGATTAGTCTTTAGCTTTAATGGCCTCGTCAATAAGGCAACCTTCAATGTTAGCAACATGTTCGACACCGAAGAGGGCGGCGAACAAGGCGTTTGGAAGGCTTATTATCAAGGCCAACTCGTTGCTATGGAAACCTTTAAAACCGAAGGTAGCAAGAGCGGTGAGTTCAACATAGATACTGGCAACTTGGTATTTGATACTTTAGTGTTTGAAGCCACCTATACGCTAGGTGAAGAGTCACAGGCTAACCCAGGTGATGACTCATCCGATTACTACCTGACTTCAATTGTCGTTTCGGGTCCAGAACTAGGCGGCGATGCACTAGTTGTAAATGAAGGCGAAGTACTAACAGCATCAACTATCGAAGATGGATTATTGTGGAATGATAGCGATTTAGATCATGATACTAATGGTCATAACCATCAACATACTGACTCTTTCTCTATCACTGCGGTTAATGGTCAAGGGATCCAGGCTAGTAGCACTATTATCTTAGATAGTGGCGCAAAGCTCACAATCAATACTAATGGAACTTACAGCTACGATACCAATGGCGCCTTTGCATCTCTCGCCGCAGGAGAGGTTACTAAAGAAACCTTTACCTACACCATTACCGATGAGCACGGCGCGACTGATACCGCCACTGTCACCATTAATATTATTGGTACCAATGACGCTCCAGAAGCGTTTGCTAATCGCTACCAAGTTAATGAGAGCGAAACCATTACTGGTAACATCATCACTGACGATAATGATAATGACAGTACAAATGGCAGTGGTGTTGACTCCGATATCGATGGCAATCCTCTAAGCATTACCCATATCGATGGCGTAGAGCTGACATTTGTTAATGGCGCAGCAACTGTGTCTGTTAAAGATGGCAGCCTAACCATCAACCAAGATGGTAGCTTTAGCTATACCCATGATGGCTCGCAGACTGTACCGACTAGCTTTACCTATACAATCAGTGACGGCCAGGGTGGCAGCGATACGGCGAGTGTAAACTTCGATGTAGTGCAGACTCGAGATTACGGTTTTGTGGGCGGTACCGACGGCAACAACACTTTACAAGGTAGTGATAACCACGACATTATCGTTAGTGACACTAGCGGCTTACAGATTGTTGCTGGTGAAGATTATAATCTGGCCTTTATTCTCGATTCTTCTGGCAGTATGTCTGATGAAATCACTCAAGCAAAAATGCAATTAACGACTGTTTTCAACACGCTATTCAATAGTGCTAATGGCGAGCATGCTGGCACAGTCAATGTGCTGTTTGTTGATTTCGCAGCAAATACTAAGACAAATATTTCAGTCGATTTATCTAACGGTGATTCTCAAGCGGCACTTACGCAGTTACTCGCAGCGGTTAATGCAGTTAGTGCAGGCGGAAGCACAAATTATGAAGCATCATTTGAGAGCGTCATAGAATGGTTTGATAGCGCTGACATTGCTGGTAATGGTGCCAACAACCAAACATTCTTCATTACAGACGGGCAACCAACAGCAGATACCCACAGTGAGATAGACTCCCTATACGTTGGTGTCGATCCTCAAACTGGCAACTTCCTAACCTTAAGTGAAGTTCTCATCGCGAATTCTTATAGTTTTGGGGAAACAATCACATTAAATGGCAAGGTGTTAGTTGATTCAAGTGGCGATGTATATTCAGTCTATACCGATGTTCATGAAAAAATAGGCAGCATCGAACAAGATGGTAATACATTGAAATATGACGACGACCACAGTAATTCAGGCCTACATCAATTCAGTCTATTAAATGCCGTATCGATTGTTAATGCCATTGGTATTGGGAGTGGTGTTACAACTGATGTACTTAAGCTTTATGACACAGACGGAAACGTTCAGGCCGCTGTTGATGTCAGTAATCTTGCAAGTGTTATTTTGGGGAATACAGTCGAACTAACTCAAGGGCGAGACGACGCACTAGGTGGAGAAGGCAATGATATTATCTTTGGCGACCTTGTCCAATTAGATAATATTACTGGCCAAGGATTTACAGCCTTACAGAACTATGTAGCAATAAAAACCGGAACAGATACTGGCAGTATTGACTTGCAAGATATCCATAGTTACATCAGTACTCATATTGATGAATTTGATATATCAGATGCCAATGATGGCAACGATATCTTAAACGGTGGTGAAGGTAACGATACCTTATTCGGTCAAGGTGGTAATGATACCTTAATCGGTGGTCTGGGTGCAGATACGATGATTGGCGGTCTAGGGGACGATGAAATGACAGGTAATGAAGGAGCGGATACGTTCGTTTGGACCAGTGGTTCAGTAGATGGCTCTGATACCACCGACCATATTACCGACTTTGACTTAGCTGAAGATAAGCTTGATTTAAGCGATATCCTGCAAGGTGATACTGTCAGTGAACTTGCTCAACACCTGAGCTTTACAGATGAGAATGGCTCTACCAGTATCAATATTGATACTGATGGGGATGGCAGTTTTGATCAACACATTGTGCTCGATGGTGTCGACCTAATTGGTCAGTTCGGTAGTAATGAGGCCGACATTATATCTGGTCTATTAGGTAGTAACGGAGAGGGACCACTCATCGTCAGCACATCAACAGGAGATCCTGTGACTCAGGCGGTTAATCCCGATCCTTTAGATGATCCATTCAATCCAAATGGCTTTGCTATGCTGCCATAAAAAAAGAAGCAAGATAGTGGCCTGTGGAAAAACAGGCCACTATGACCGATACTTTTAATAATAAATATAAATAATAAAATCTTAAGGATAAGTCCCCAAGGTGTCAGTTTCAGATTCTAAGAACACTGAGCAATGGACGATTTCAGCCTCTCAACGAGTGATGGTCGACCCACTGCTAGACAGTTTAGTGTTACTCACCGAGCATTTCGGTAGCCCGTGCTCCAGCGACTCGCTGGCAGCAGGCTTGCCTATGCAAGGACACGTATTAACACCAGAATTATTGCCTCAAGCTGCCAGTCGCGCCGGACTAGCGGCTAAGTTGTCGCGCAAGGGCTTAAACGAAATATCCCCTATCCTGCTGCCCTGCATCTTATTGCTAAAAGACAAGAAAGCCTGCTTACTGCGTGAATTTGATATCGAACAAGATAAAGCGGTTATCCAGCTACCTGAAACCGGCGGCAAAGAAACGCTTTCGATTGAAGAGCTCGAAGCACTCTATGTGGGCTATCTGTTTTTAGTGAAGCAAGAATATCGTGGTGATATGGGCTTAGATGTTCATCTACACGAGAACAAATCCCACTGGTTACTACAAACAATTAAAGACTCAGCCCCCATTTACCGAGATGCCCTTATCGCATCGGTATTGGTTAACTTATTTGCCCTAGTGTCACCGTTATTTATTATGAATGTGTACGATAAAGTCGTACCGAATTTGGCATTCGACTCTTTATGGGTACTGGCTATCGGTGCCGGTATTGCTTATATCTTTGACTTAATCATGCGCCAACTTAGAAGCTACCTTATTGACGTTGCAGGTAAGAAAGTCGACATCATCGTATCTTCTCGACTATTTGCTAAAGCTATCGGTATCCCGCTTGAAAAGCGCTCTCCTAGCGTCGGCGGCATGGCTAAGCAACTTGGTGAATTTGATAGCATCCGCGATATTCTCACCTCGGCCACTATCACCACATTGGTTGATCTGCCTTTCGCGCTGTTTTTCTTAACCATTATCTATCTTGTTGCCGGCGATCTCGCCGTTATCCCATTGATTGGTAGCTTTATTATTATCGGCTACACCTTGATTATGCAGCCAAAGCTTAAGGCGGCAATTGATGAGAGTAATAAGTTTTCTGGCCTAAAACACGGCCACTTAATCGAGTCATTAGCCTCAATTGAATCAATCAAATCCAGCGGCGCCGAAGGTCTAGTGCAGAAAAGCTGGCAACAGATGATTGGCCATACGGCGAACTGGCAACTGAAATGCAAAAAAATAACTACCTCTGTGACCAATGTGGCGACATTTGTAGTGCAAACCTCCGTTATTTTTGTGGTGATTTTAGGGGTATACCGAGTCTCTGAAAATGAAATATCCATGGGTGGCATCATTGCTGCGGTGATTTTATCTAGCCGCGCAATTTCTCCCATGGCGCAACTTGCAGGCCTAATGACCCGTGGTAATCAAACCGCTAGTGCCCTGCGTCAACTTGATGAACTGATGACGCAAGAAGATGAATTTGAAAACAAAGGCCACCTGGTTAGCCGCCAACGTTTATTAGGCCAAATAACCGCGCACCATATCGGTTTTAGCTATCCAGGTTCAGAGCGCCCCATACTGCACCCATTATCGATAAATATCGCTCCCGGTGAGCGTGTAGCGATCATTGGTCGCAACGGTTCCGGTAAAAGTACCTTAGCCAAACTATTAGTCGGCCTATATCAGCCAACTAAAGGCAGCTTAACCTATGACGGTATCGATTCTGCGCAGATCCATCCTAGCGACTTAAGACGAAACTTCGGCTACTTGCCGCAAGATATCACTTTGTTTCATGGCACGATTCGCGACAATATTTTATTTGGTACCCGCCAAGTATCTGAGCACCAATTGATCCGAGCAGTGCAGCTTTCTGGGGTTAATTTATTTACTAACCTAGAAGCCGAAGGCCTAGATCAGCAAGTGGGTGAAGGTGGACGCGAGCTCTCACGCGGACAGAGACAAACTATCGCCCTCGCCCGTGCAACATTGAATGACCCGCCAGTATTGTTAATGGATGAGCCGACTGCCAGTCTCGATGCCCGTGCAGAAAAGCAGTTTATTCATGCCATGCACAATGTCAGTAAAGATAGAACCTTACTGCTCATTACTCATAAGATGCACCTACTCAACCTCGTCGATCGCATCATCGTTCTCGATCGCGGCCATATCGTTGCCGATGGCCCTAAGGCCGAAGTACTAAAGAAGCTAAATGATGGCTTATTAGCGGGAGCGGCGAAAAAATGAGTAAGCACTTAACTACACATGATTTAGAGATGGTCGATGACGTTTATGGTGCAATGATGACCGATGCACCTGCCAGCCATCGATTAACTATTTGGGCATTATCGGCACTGATTATAACCTTCCTGCTATGGGCCTACTTTGCAGAGTTAGATCAAGTCACTACTGGTTTGGGTAAAGTTATCCCTTCTTCTCAAGTGCAGGTTATCCAAAGTTTAGACGGCGGGATCTTACAAGAGATGTATGTCCAGGAGGGATTAATTGTCACCAAGGGGCAGCCTCTTGTTCGCATCGATGCCACCCGTTTTCAGTCTGACTTCGCTCAACAAGAGCAAGAAGTGAATAGTCTAGTCGCCAATGTGATCCGCTTAAATTCAGAGCTTAACAGTATCACCATTTCGTCAATAACCAATGATTGGCGCGAGCAGGTAAAAATCTCTCCTCTGGCATTAATATTCCCATCTGCTTTAGAAGAAAACGAGCCAGAGCTTACCAGCCGTCAGCGTGAAGAATATATTGGTCGTCTTGATAACCTAAGTAATCAACTCGAAATTCAAGCCAGACAGATCCAACAACGTAACCAAGAGATCCAAGAACTCGCTTCAAAAATCAGAACACTCACAACCAGCTTCCAGTTGGTCTCACGAGAGCTTGAACTGACTCGGCCATTGGCAGATAAAGGGATTGTTCCTGAAGTCGAGTTATTAAAACTACAGCGAGTCGTCAACGATATTCAAGGCGAGCTCTCTTCATTGCGCTTATTGCGCCCTAAAGTTAAGTCCACCATGGATGAAGCCATTCTTAAAAGGCGGGAGTCAGTACTTATTTATGCGGCTGATACCCGTGCCCAACTCAACGAGATGCAAACTAAACTCTCACGCATGAACGAGGCGCAAGTCGGTGCACAAGATAAAGTCAGCAAGGCCGAGATAGTATCTCCAGTCAATGGCACAGTCAAAACAGTGCATATCAATACCCTAGGCGGCGTTGTCCAGCCCGGTGTCGATATCATTGAAATTGTCCCGTCTGAAGACAAGCTATTGATTGAGACCAAAATTGTCCCTAAGGATATCGCATTCCTGCACCCTGGTTTACCCGCTGTCGTTAAAGTCACCGCGTATGACTTTACCCGCTATGGTGGTTTGAACGGTGTGGTCGAGCATATCAGTGCCGATACGACCCAAGATGAAGAGGGAAATAGCTTTTATATTGTCAAAGTTAGAACAGAGTTTTCTAGCTTAACGAAGGACGACGGCACCCAAATGCCTATCATACCAGGGATGTTAACCTCGGTTGATGTAATTACAGGGCAAAGATCCGTTTTAGAGTACATACTTAATCCAATATTACGGGCTAAAGATACGGCGCTCAGGGAGCGTTAAGCCCGATAAAAAACGACCAGGAGGGGTTAACATGGATAGCAGCACAATACGGCAGTTAAAGCGCAGTGCACTTGCACTTGCTGTCAGCGCGCTGATAATACCGGCATCGGCTTCTAGCCAAACACTAGAGCAAGCGGTAGCACACACACTGGATACCAATCCAGAGATAAAGATAGCATTTAACCGCTTTAAAGCGCGAGAGGAACAAGTCAATCAAGCAGTGGCAGGCTACATGCCAACGGTTGACATTAGCGCTGGCTATGGTTGGGAGCAAACCGATAGCCCATCGACGCGTCGACGCGCAGGTCAAGGTGATGTTAACGATGACGGTGTGATTGAACTCAAACGCGGTGAAGCGGGCTTTAGCATCAAGCAGATGCTATTTGATGGTTTCTATACTAGTAGTGAAGTTGATAGATACAGTTTCGAAGCTAGTGCTGAGCAGTGGGCACTATTTGCTGCAGCTGAAGATATGGCGCTAGATGTTGCTAAGGTCTATATCAACTATATTCGCAGCGAACAGGTACTGACTTTGGCAGAGAAAAACCTTCAAAGCCATAAAGAGATCTATGACCAAATTAAGCAACGTACCGATTCAGGCCTAGGGTCTACGGCAGATTTATCACAAATCACTGGCCGTTTGGCACGTGCTAACGCTAATGTTATCTCAGCCCGTAACAACTTCTATGATGCTAAATCTCAGTTTGTTCGTATCGTTGAGCAGCAACCTGAAGATATGATAGTACCAGTGCCTGATGCTGATATGCTACCAGCAGATCTCAGTACCAGCATTATGATGGCTCAAGATAATCACCCTATTCTCAAGTCTGCAGCAAGCGATATCAATGCTGCAGAAAATGAGAAAGACTCTGCACAGTCAAACTATTACCCGAAGCTCTCACTAGAGCTTGATGGTAACTGGAACAACAATGTCGATGGTGAAGATGGCTACTCACCTATTGTGACTAATAGTGTTGGTGGATATAACAATGACCTTGTTGCCATGGTGCGCCTCAAGTACAACCTATTTTCAGGTGGTAGTGATCTCGCACGCGAGAAAGAAGCCGCATATAAAGTAGGCGAGGCTAAAGAGATCCGTCAACGTGCCCACAGACAAGTCGTTGAAGGCGTCAATTTAGCGTGGAATGCTTACGAACTGCTTACCCCACAAAAAATGTATATCCGAGAACATGTTGTTGCGGCTAAAGACACCCAAGTTGCTTACAGCCAGCAATTTAACTTAGGTCAGCGAACTTTATTGGATCTACTCGATACAGAAAACGAGCTTTTTGAAGCTAGAAAAGACTATTTAGAATCTGAGTATGATGAAATCATTGCCCAGTATCGCGTATTAAATGCGACAGGCCAATTGCTCAACTCATTGCGCGTAACCAGACCAGATGTCTGGCAAGGTGAGAGAGACTACGAAGGAGGAGTCCCACAATGAAGACCATGATATTTATATTAAGTCTCGCTATGCTTGGCGGCTGCTCAATGCGTGACATAGCCACTATGGATCAACCGACAACGCAAGTTTACGATCTCAATGATATCGACCATGATGGGGTTATTGTTGCCAGAGAACGCTGCACAGAAACGACACTTGGTGCAACCATCGACAACTACGGCTGCGGTAAAATCAAGCCAATTAATGAGCGCCAGGAACTCAAAGTGCTATTTGCCAACGACTCTTACTATATCGATCCTCAGTATTATCCGCAGGTAGAAGTTATCGCAACCTTTATGCGCGATTATCCAAATACCCAAGCTGTCATTGAGGGACACTGCAGTAAGACAGGAAGCCATGAGCATAACCAAACACTATCTCAAAACCGTGCCAATGCAGTAAGTTCTTTGCTTGCTGAGCGTTTTGGTATTGAATCAGATAGACTCAGTGCGATAGGTTATAGCTTCGACCGCCCAATTGACCCGACTCATACCAAAGCGGCTCATAAGGTAAATCGTCGAGTTATCGCCGAACTAACAGGCGATGACACCACTGCAGACATGAAGTGGCACATCTATACGGTAGACGAAGAAGTTAATTAGCTGTAATAACGGAGCACCATGGTTGGCAGGCTTTATCAATTAAAAAAAATACGAAAAGTCTGCCAATTAAAGTTGACGGTGCTGGCCCTGTCCGTCTCCTGCCTTTATGCTGCCCCAGTTCAAAAGTTAGATTCAGTCCATATAACCCAAACCATTGAGTCGCAATATGGCGAACGTGCGGGTAAACGGATTAGGGCCTGGTTTAAGCTTTTAGATGAAGCAAAAGACTTACAAGATAGCGATAAAATACTAATGGTTAATAATTTTTTTAACCTATTTCATTTTATCGATGATATAAAACTTTGGGGAAATAAGAACTACTGGGCAACGCCCATGGAGTTTATTGGAGTCAGTGGTGGCGACTGTGAGGACTTCTCAATCGCTAAATACTTTACTCTACTTCAACTCGGTATTTCTGAGGATAAATTACGCATTACTATGGTTAAAGCGACCAGCGTAAATCAGTATCATATGGTACTAGCCTATTATGAAACGCCCTCTTCAATCCCCCTCGTTTTAGACAATCTTGATAAACAGATTAAACCGGCAACCCAACGAAAAGATCTGTTGCCAGTCTATAGTTTTAACGGTCGACAGCTGTGGTTAAACAAAGAAAAAGGACGAGGTGTTCTAGCAGGTTCCTCATCTAAACTTGCGAAATGGAATGACCTAAAACATCGCTTGGGTGTAGAGCGACTTAATCAACCCAAGATAAAACTGGAGTAGTTAACAAGATGACACTGTTTCGACAGATATACACACTACTGTTTGTGCTGTTTTTATTGGTTGTTGCGAGCTTAGGTTATGTACAGTTTACCGAAACTCAAAGCTTCCTTACGAAACAAATGGAATCAGATCTCAATAATACCAGTCATTCGCTCGGTATTATGCTGGTACCCGATCTCGAAGCGGGTGACATAGTCGGTGCAGAAACACTGATCAATGTGATTTTCGAGGGCGGTTACTATCAACAAGTCAAACTTACTTGGCTCGTCGATGGTAAACAGCAGGTATGGGAAAACCCGATGATAATCGAGGGGGTTCCACAGTGGTTTATCGACCTAGAGCTGTTCAATACGATCAAACGAGAAAGCATAATCACCTCAGGTTGGATCCAGTTAGCTCGCTTAGAGATTACTGCCCATCCGGGATTCGGATACCATGAGCTCTGGCGCACCATGACCAACGCCATCATCGTCTTTTCTATCCTATTTCTTATTGCGATTATTTTGGCCCGTGTCGGTCTCACTTGGATCTTAAAACCACTGCATGATATTGCCGAACACGCCAAAGAGGTAGCCAACCGTAAATTTGGTCCAGACATGAAAGTACCTAAAACTGTAGAACTTAAATCAGTGGTGCAAGCGTTTAATAGCATGTCTGAACAGCTAAAGCAGATCTTTAACTCTCTCGATGAAGAAGTGGGTGAATTGAGAAAGAAGAATCTTGTCGACCAAGTATCAGGTTTGCCTAATCGCCAATATATGATGGGGCGCTTAAACAGCTGGCTAAGCGAGCCTAAAAGTGGCGCACTGATGATGGCTAAGTTTGACTGGTTAGAAGAGGTCCATAGCAAATACGGTTATCAAGTCCGTGACGAAACCATTAAGTTGCTAGCAGATAAAATGAAGCAACATTTAGATGGCGTAACACCGTCAGTGATTGCGCGCATTGCAGCTTATGAGTTTGCTTTTCTCATCACCAGTTCAGAGCATGAGCAAACCAGTAAATATCTACAAACCCTGATCCGCACCATCAACCAGGAGATCTCAAAAGCTGGTTGCAAACCAAATGAAAGCTTTGCTATTGGTATTGCCGAGCGTATTGGGCAGATGTCTGTCACCGATATTCTCGCCCAAGCTGATAATGCACTGCAGAAGTCACTACAGGAAAATAAGGTATTCCATTGGTTTGAGACTAATGAAAAACAGTTATTTACCCGAGAACAGTGGCGCGAGCATTTAAGTAGCGCGATCACCGAAGGGAAATTCAAGTTTAAGTGGCAACCTATTTTATTAAATGATTCAGGCTCAATTTTACAAAGAGAGCTCTACTGCCAACTTGAGATCCACGACAAGATGGTACCCGCTGGACAGTTCATGCCCTATGTCGAACTGCTCTCATTGGGTAGCCTGTTAGATAAGTGCTTGATTGAAACAATCCATAGTAAGAAGCTACTTGAAAGAAACTTCGAACCGATTGCGATTAACTTAACCTTCCAGAGTATGGGGGATCCTGAATTCCATAAGTGGCTCAATAAATTCCTGCGCTTATCGCCACTACGTGAACGGATCTGTTTCGATATACCTGAAGCGGCTGTTTATAGCGATGCAGAAGCCTGTCAGGCACTTTGTGCTGTGATTCGGGATAATGGGGCGCATTTTGGTATTGACCACTTTGGGCGCCAGTTTGGCTCAATGTCATACCTACAAAACTTACGCCCAAGTTACGTCAAACTCGATCAGTCTTTCGCTTATTACGATGACAGCGAGCACAGCAGTGAGCTATGTCGTGCGCTCATTAACGTCGCAAAGGGATTAGATATCGAAGTGATAGCGACAGGAATAGAAGAAGAAGCCCAGCTTAAACGTTTCATACCGTTAAAGACTAACGCTTACATGGGCTTTATCTCACCGCCTATCGCAGTAGAATGATATAAGCAGTTAAAGGTGAAATAGCTAAAGGTCTCTCAGGAGGCCTTTTTTGATTTTTGATTCTAGGTTCTAGGTCCTAAAGAATCTACCTAACCTTCCATTTTCTAATTCGTTAACCTGAGATATCGTTCTCAGTTTCATTTATAGATCTTAGGTTCTAGAGCCTGCTTTGCTTTCTTTGCCTCAGTGAGCTTGCAAACGTTCCGTTATCCGTCAGCGAAGCGTTCGTCTTAGCTTTAGGCTCTCTAAAACCTGATATCAAAACCTCATTGACGGGCTAAAGCCCGACCTACAATAACCAAATCTTGTCCGGCCTTTCCTTCAGTGAGCTTGCAAACATTCCGTTATCCGCCAGCGAAGCTTTAGACTCTCTAAACCTGATATCAAAACCTCATTGACGGGTTAAAGCCCGACCTACAATAACCTAATCTTGTCCAGACTTTCCGTCAGTGAGCTTGCAAACGTTCCGTTATCCGTCAGCGAAGCGTTCGTCTTAGCTTTAGGTTTCCTAGGATCTAGTACCTTTCTCAGCTTTCCTAGGACCTTTTAAAACAAAAAAGCCTCTCGATTTCTCGAGAGGCTTCATGTAAAAGTGGTCGCATGAACGAAAGAGTGAGGATTCGAACTCTCTTTCAAACCATAAACGAAAAAAGCCTCTTGATTTCTCAAGAGGCTTTTCGAAAAGTGGTCGGTGATAGAGGATTCGAACCTCTGACCCTCTGGTCCCAAACCAGATGCGCTACCGGGCTGCGCTAATCACCGAAAATCTTTTATCTTACTTAACTTGCTAAATATCGAGTAAACTCGCTATTTATATATATGGTCGGTGATAGAGGATTCGAACCTCTGACCCTCTGGTCCCAAACCAGATGCGCTACCGGGCTGCGCTAATCACCGAGTCTTAGATGTTTAAAGAGGGTCACCCTCTGGTCCGCTTCTTATCACAATCCTGATACACTACCAAGTTGCGCTAATCACCGAGTCTTTACAACTTTAAAACGTTAGGAAAATGGGGTGACTGATGGGGTTCGAACCCACGACAACCGGAATCACAATCCGGGACTCTACCAACTGAGCTACAATCACCACTGATATTTCCTACTAACAAAACTGCCGTTTCCATTCTGGTGCACCCAGAAGGATTCGAACCCTCGGCCTCACCCTCCGGAGGGGTGCGCTCTATCCAGCTGAGCTATGGGTGCCTGCCTTGTTAGCGGGGCATATAATAGGTTTTAAACGCCCTGCCGTCTACACTTGTTTTGCTTTTTTTATGTATTTAATGTCCGTTCGCTCAAGATTTGAGTCATTCGCTCGGTTTTATACCAAAAAGCGTCAAAATAATGACTTGGATATGAGCTTATTTCATGTTATCAATATGCATTAGTCCAAATCCTAACCAAATTTAAAAAATAGTGATTGGCGGAAAAGCATGTTTAGGGAAGATTTATCTCAGTCTAAAAGCACACTGAGGTTACATAAAAGGATTACTCGTTTAAAAGCCTTAGCGCTAAAATACAAACGAGCTGAAATTACTCAAAATGCTCTACTGGAGCTCTCCAACTTTGCGGCGAGTGTAACCACACCTGCAGAGTTCTATTCGGCGCTACATCAGTCGATCAATAAACTGATCCCTGCTGATAATTTTTTCATCGCAACCCTAAATTCGAAAACATCAAAGATCGAAGTACCATTCTTTCTAGATGAAAAAGATCACCATCCAAATGATTGCTACCCAGAAGAAGACCTCTCCGATACCTTATACAGTGGGTTAACTGGCTATGTACTCAAGACTCAGCAGCCATTGATCTGTAATGATGAGACCTTCCAGCATTTGATTGAATCAAAGCAGATCACTGCTCGTGGTAGTGATTGTCACCAATGGATTGGCACCCCGATTAAAAGTGCCGAAAGCACCATAGGTGTATTGGTGGTACAGAGTTACAGCCCAAATATCATCTATAGCGAAATAGAAATAGAGCTCATGAATTTCATTAGCCATCATATCTCGGGTGTGATTCAGCGTTTAGAAAATCAAGAGCAGTTAGAGCTCGCGATTGATACTCGCACCCAAGAGTTGAGCATTGCTTATAACAAGCTTAAACAAGAAGTGTATGAGCGCCGCCGTGCAGAACGATTACAAAAATCACTATTTGAAATCGCTGATCTCGCTAATTCCAATATCGACAGTCAAGAATTCTACAGCGAAATTCATCGCGTCATTAGCCACTTATTACCAGTGAACAACTGTTTTATCTCATTGCTAAACGAGCAATGCGATGAGTTAACGTTCCCGTATTTCGTCTCTCAGTTTGAAATCCCCGAACCAAAGCCCCGTAAATTAAGCGATGGCTTAACTGAGTATATCTTACTGAATCACAAGCCTAGGTTACTCGATAGAGAGGATATCAAAGCACTTATAAAGACCGGAGAGCTATACAGCGAAGCACCTGAACTCAATGATACCCAAGAGATCAACCAGTGGATTGGTGTACCGCTATTTATCCACGGCAAGGTGAGTGGTGCGCTGACAATTTACAGCTATAACTATAACCAACATTACCAAGAGAAAGATCTAGAGCTACTCACCTTCGTTTCCCAGCATATTGCGACAGCAATAGAGAAGAAGCATTCGGCTGAATCACTCAAGCTCAGCTACGAACAACTCGAAGACAAGATCAATCTGCGAACACAAGCGCTAGCCAGTGCTAATAGTGATCTTGAAAAAGAGATTAGTCAGCGAAAACGCATTGAGCGCCAGCTCGTTCATGATGCAAAACATGACAACCTAACCGGTTTACCCAATCGTTCCATGTTTATGGAGCGCTTAACCCAAGCAATAAAACATATACGTAGGCACAGCCTAGAGAAGTTTGCCGTGTTATTTATCGATATGGACAGGTTTAAGCTGCTAAACGATACATTAGGGCATCTTGAAGGCGACCGCTTTTTAATTGAAACCGCCAAGCGCCTGAACCTGTGTATCCGTACCAACGATATGTTGGCCCGCTTAGGTGGAGATGAATTTGTGATCTTACTCGATACCATCAATGGCCAGGAAGATGCTAAAGATGTCGCAGAAAGAGTGCTTGCTGAACTCTCTCGCCCATATCAGCTTGCCAATCAACAATTCAACTCAAGTGCCTGCATCGGCTTAGCCATGAGTGGACAAAGCCGTTCCGACACCAGTGAATCGATATTGCGTGATGCCGATACCGCGATGTATCAGGCAAAATCTCAGGGGAAAAACTGCTACGCCATATTCAATCACGGTGCAGATAAGCAGCTAATCAAAGATATTAAACTCGAAAACGAACTGAAAAGTGCGATCAATAATAAGCAGCTGCAATTAAGCTATCTGCCCATTATGGCGTTAGATACTAAGCAACATATTGCGTTTGAGCCAAGACTCTTCTGGCATCACCCAAGCTTAGGCAAGGTAAAGCAGGCTCAGCTGCATAATATTGCAGAGCATTGCAATATGGTCATTGAACTCGATAATTACCTGCTAGCACAAGTGAATCAAAGTGCAGAAATGATGGAGCAAACCTATGGTGATGAGTTTCAACTGCAACTCCCTATATCAAGCCAACATCTAAACCATAAACACGCACTAAGGGCACTTAAAAACAAGCTCAAACAGTGCCGCTTCAATAGCAAAAAAATCACCCTGTTTTTTAACGAAAAGGCCTTTGTTCAAAATACCAATAATCATATTAGTGCCTTCGAGAGTCTGGCTAAACTTGATATTAACTTGGGGATAGAAGCTTACGGTAGCGCCCATAGCGCCATTAGCAGCCTCACCTTCCTACCAATAAAAGCGTTAAAGCTTGACCCTAGCTATACAGCCCACTTAGAGAGCAGCCAGCATATTAAGTTAATTACGGCTTATTTTTATGCCGCGCAAGCGCTAGAGCTGGATGTGTTCGCGGTTGGAGTCAATACCCTACAGCAGTGCCAAATATTACAAGATATCGGCTTTACCAAAGGGCAAGGTGTCGCATTAGGTCAGGTCATTGAGTTGGCTAAAAACACTATAACAATCAATCAAGCTAAAGTGTGCGCATAGCACTAGTATAGTGCCCATGCGCGCAGTGATTGATTAGCAAGTTGTAATAGCCAAAGTGTAATCGTTCAGTTACTTGTTTTTAAACATATCCCTAATATTGGCGATGTTGGTTTTGCCTGACTGCTGACGCTGCTCTACCGTTTGTGCCGGTTTGCGATTTTCCCAAATCAAATCATCTTGAGGCAGTTCCATCAAGAAGCGGCTCGGTTCGCAGCGAATCGTTTCACCAAACTGGCGTCGCTCACGGCAGATCACAAACCACAGCTCTTTTTGTGCGCGCGTAATACCCACGTAAGCTAAACGCCTCTCTTCCTCAACGTTATCTTCATCGATACTACTTTGATGCGGTAAAATCCGCTCTTCTGCGCCCACCATAAACACATAAGGGAACTCCAAACCTTTAGAGGCATGCAGTGTCATTAACTGTACTTGATCGCCCCCCTCATCCTCACTATTACGCTCCATCATGTCACGCAATGTCAGACGAGTGACCACCTCAGGTAGCGTCATGCCTTCATCCAGTTCATCACCTTCGAGCATTTCTGTCACCCAACGATACAGTTCTGAAATGTTCTTCATCCGCATTTCAGCCGCTTTAGCACTCGTGCTGGTCTCGTACAGGTAATCTTCGTAGTTAATCTTACGGATTAACTGCTTAACAGCCTCAACAGGGTCGCCACGCTCGGCGCAGTCACCCGTTTCAACCACAAAACGGCCAAATTGATACAAGCTTGACATGGCTGCAGGCGGTAACTCATGGTTTAAATCCGCCTCAAAGATCGCAGCAAACATAGAGATCTGCTTCTTATTGGCAAAGTTACCTAAACGCTCAAGTGTTGCTGGGCCAATCCCTCGCTTAGGGAGGTTAACAATACGCAAAAACGCATTATCGTCATCAGGATTCACGATTAAACGTAAGTAAGCCATGATGTCTTTAATTTCAGCACGACCAAAGAAAGAAGTACCACCACTTAACTTATACGGAATACGGTTGGTCATCAGTGCACGTTCAAGTAAACGTGACTGATGGTTACCACGATACAAAATCGCATAATCGCCAAAGCTTGTTCGCCCAACGAACTTATGACGGATCATTTCGGCTATGACTCGCTCCGCTTCTTGCTCTTCATTGGCAGCTATCAATACCCTAATGGGCTCACCATAGGCTAACTCACTGAATAAAGCCTTGTCGTAAACGTGAGGGTTATTAGCGATCAAGATGTTGGCGGCGCGCAAAATTCGTTGGCTAGAGCGATAATTCTGCTCTAGTTTAATCAGCTTTAATCTTGGAAAGTCTTTACCCAAGAGCACCAAGTTTTGCGGCTTAGCACCACGCCACGAGTAGATAGATTGATCATCGTCACCTACCACAGTAAACCGCGCACGCTCACCCACCAGTAACTTCACCATCTCATACTGACTGGTGTTGGTGTCTTGGTATTCGTCCACCAGCATGTATTGAATACGGGTTTGCCAGCGGGTTCTAACCTCTTCATTTTGCCTAAGCAGTAAAGTAGGTAATAAGATCAAATCATCAAAATCAAGCGCGTTATAGGCCTTCATATGCTGAGCATAACGTTGATACAACAAGGCAAAAAGTTGCTGTTGCTCGTCTTTAGCTATTTTTCGAGCTTGCTCAGGAATAACAAGATCACCTTTCCAATTAGAAATGGTACTGGCTAATAACTTAAGCAGATCTTTATCTTCGTCTAACTCATCTTGAGTCAGCTCTTTTAGCAGTGCAAAGGTATCTTGGTCATCAAACAGTGAAAAGCCAGGCTTTAAGCCCACGACTTTATGTTCGCGCTTGATAATCTCAAGCCCCAATGTGTGGAAGGTCGAGATCCATAATCCACGCGCCTCTTTGCGCCCCATAGACTGCGACACACGCTCTTTCATCTCGCGCGCCGCTTTATTAGTAAAGGTAACGGCAGCAATATTGCGTGCTTTGTAGCCACACTTTTCCACCAGGTAAGCAATTTTATTAATAATTACTCTGGTTTTGCCACTGCCAGCACCTGCAAGAACTAAGCAAGGGCCACTAACATAGTGAACGGCATCATTTTGTCCGGGATTGAGCTTCATGGGTGCGTTATAACCAAGATATTAAGGAAGGCTGTAAAACAGCAATAATAGCAGAAAGGCTTCAGGGATCGGAAAAGTTATCGACAATATCTCGACTGTGTTTATTAGTCACTCTGTTTTTCATTAATGTACTTATGAGCTTAATCACATAAAAGACAAAGTACTTAACACTGCTCTATTGCCAAGTTTTTGGATGAAGATTACACTAATGAATGAACGTTCATTCATTTTAGGCAATACCATGCACAATAAATACGATCTCATTCTTCGCGCAGCAGAAAAAATTATTGCAGCAGGTGGTATTCAAGGCTTATCCATGCAATTGGTAGCCACCGAAGCTGGCGTAGCAGCAGGCACTATCTATCGCTACTTCAAAGATAAAGACCAGCTTATCCTTGAACTCAGAAAAGATGTGCTATCACAAGTTGCTAGCGCCATATTGGAAGACCATCACATAGGTACGATTGAGCAAAGATTCAAACGGATCTGGATGAAAATGTACAACTACGGAAAACAGCCCTCTCCAGCCAATTTAAGCTACGAGCAATATGCCAATCTTCCGATGATCAATACCCAAGAGATCCGCCAGTTAGAGATGCAGCTTTTCGCACCACTGCAGCAACTATTTGAACAGGGAAAATCCCAAGGGCTAATCCAACCATTACACCCACGCATGCTTTACGCACTCGCGATGGAACCCGCGATGACCATGGCACGAACTTGCAGACGCGGCCTTATTGATTACCAACCTCAAGATATTACTTTCGCTTGCGATTTATGCTGGCGAGCCATACTCATCCCAAATACAACTACAGCGACAATCTAAAGGAGTTTCAGGACATGAAAAAATGGAGCCTAGTGATGATTATCATCGCAGTACTGGCCTTCGGTTCAGTCATTGGTTTTAATCTTTTTATAAAAGGAAAAATCGCCAATGCCATCGCTAATATGCCTGAAGCGGTGGCCCCAGTTACCGCAGTGGATGTCAAACAAAGTAAATGGCAACCAACAATCAACGCCATTGGATTTGTCGAGCCTAATCAAGGTGTGACCATTGCTAACCAAGTCTCTGGTGTGGTGTCTGCTATCCGCTTTGAAAATGGTAGTAAAGTTGAAGTCGGCCAAATGCTTATCGAGCTAGATTCTAAGGTAGAAAAAGCTAATCTTAAGAGCAAACAGGTTCAACTACCAGCAGCAGAAGCTGACTTTAAGCGCCTGAGTAAACTCTACAAACAGAACTCAGTCTCTAAACAAGATCTTGATAATAGCCAGTCTAAGTACTTAGCCTTAATGGCCGACATTGAAAGCTTAAGTGCCACAATAGATCGACGAGAGATCCAAGCTCCTTTTACGGGCTTAGTCGGTATTCGCAACGTCAATCTAGGTGAATATCTACAAACGGATACCGATATCGTCCGCCTTGAAGATATCAGCACCATGAAGCTGCGCTTCACCATTCCACAAACCCAGCTATCTCGCATTGAGACCGGCCAAAAAGTACACGTCTATGTGGATGCATACCCTACCGAGACATTTGAAGGCATTATCACAGCCATTGAGCCCGCAGTCTTCTATCAAAGTGGCTTAGTTCAGGTACAAGCTCAAATCCCTAACTCTGACCGCAAACTACGTAGTGGTATGTTCGCAAAAGTCGACATACAGCTGCCAGAACTTACTCAGCAAGTAGTACTGCCGCAAACGGCAATTAGCTTCACCCTTTACGGTGATTCAGTTTACGTGATTGAAGAGATCACTGAAAATGGCGAACAAGTAAAACGCGTTAAGCAAGTCAACGTCAAAGTGCTTGAGCGTAACGATGTCAATGCATTAGTCAGTGGAACAATAAAACCTGGCGACGTTATTGTTACCTCTGGTCAAGTCCGCTTAAGTAACAATAGTAAAGTCAAAGTGACTGAGGATGATGCACTCACCCCTCCAGCCACATTGCCAATGCTGTAAGCGGAGGATCTAGCGATGCGCTTTACAGATATATTTATACGTAGGCCAGTATTGGCGGCCTCAATTAGTTTTCTGATATTACTGCTGGGATCCTATGCCCTTAAAAGCATGCAGATACGTGAATATCCAGAAATGACCAATACCGTTGTGACGGTAACCACCAGCTACTATGGTGCCGACTCTAATTTGATCCAAGGTTTTATTACTCAACCGTTAGAACAAGCATTAGCTCAGGCTGACAACGTTGATTTCATGACATCAGACAGTTTTTTAGGAAGCTCAAAAATTTCTGTCTACATGAAGCTCAATACCGACCCCAATGGGGCTTTGGCGGATATTCTGGCTAAGGTAAATTCGGTACGTTCTCAGCTGCCAAAAGAAGCCGAAGACCCAACAGTAGAGATGTCTACTGGTGCGCAAACCTCAGCGCTTTACATCTCTTTTTATAGTGAGCAGATTAACTCAAGCCAGATAACCGACTACCTAGAACGTGTCGTTAAACCTGAGTTATTCACTATCGATGGGGTGGCTAAAGTTAACCTATATGGCGGCATAAAATACGCTATGCGTATATGGTTAGATCCAGCGCGGATGGGAGGTTTTAACCTATCATCAACTGATGTCATGAACGTCTTGCAGGCAAATAATTACCAGTCTGCTGTTGGCCAAACCAATAATACCTTCACCTTACTCAACGGCACCGCTGACACTCAGGTTGCTACCGTTGATGAGTTAAAAAAGCTGGTTATTGGTAGCAATAACGGCATGGTGATCCGCCTAGGTGATATCGCGGATATTAATCTAGAAAAGAGTCACGATGTGTACCGCGCATTAGCCGATGGTCAAGAAGCCGTTGTAGTCGGCCTTGACGTTACCCCAACAGCCAACCCATTAATCGTGGCTGCCGATGCACGAGCAATGATGCCTCAAATCGAACGCAGCCTACCTATTTCGATTAAGGCACGTATTCTTTATGATTCATCACTGGCTATTGATGAATCGATTAACGAGGTGATTAAAACCATTGCTGAAGCTGCATTTATTGTTATCGTGGTTATCACGCTGTTTTTGGGTTCATTCAGAGCGGTTATTATTCCAATTGTAACCATTCCACTGTCTTTAATCGGTGTCGCCATCATCATGCAGATGTTTGGCTTTACCCTTAACTTAATGACACTACTCGCGATGGTGCTCGCCATCGGTTTGGTGGTCGATGACGCTATTGTGGTGGTTGAAAACGTCGACCGTCATATCAAGCTTGGCGAACCGCCTTTTAGAGCTGCAATTATTGGTACTAGGGAGATTGCAGTTCCCGTTATCTCAATGACCATTACCCTAGCCGCAGTTTATGCGCCTATTGCCTTAATGGGCGGAGTGACAGGCTCGCTGTTTAAAGAATTTGCGTTAACACTAGCTGGCGCGGTATTTATCTCGGGGATCGTCGCGCTGACGCTGTCACCGATGATGTGCTCTAAAATTCTTAAGCCTCACTCAACACCTAACCGTTTTGAGAGTAGCGTTGAGAACTTTTTAGAAGGCTTAACCAGCCGCTACAATCGTATGCTTACCGCTGTACTTAATAAGCGCCCGGTCGTCATCGCCTTTGCTGTTATCGTATTTGCTTCACTACCTGTCATGTTTAGCTTTATTCCATCAGAACTGGCTCCCAGTGAAGATAAAAGTGTGGTGATGATGATGGGCACCGCACCATCGAGTGCCAATCTTGATTATATCCAAGCAAATATGAAAATCGTCACCGACATGATTAGTGCGCAGCCAGAATCTGCGGCATCGCTTGCATTCGTCGGTGTACCAAGTGCCAACCAAGCCTTTGGTATTGCACCTCTTGTGCCTTGGAGTGAGCGAGATAAAAGCCAGAAGCAGATGCAGGAACTCTTCGGCAAAGAGGTGAAGAATGTTCCCGGCATGGCGGTAACTACCTTCCAGATGCCTGAGCTTCCTGGTGCATCCAGCGGACTGCCGATTCAATTTGTGATCACCAGTTCCTCGTCATTTGAGAACTTATTCCAGATTGGTTCTGGCGTGCTTGAACAGGTGCAAAAAAGTCCACTTTTCGTCTATTCAGTAATCAACCTTAAATTTGATTCTGGCTCGATGAAAATCCACATCAAACGCGATGTGGCTGGTGCTTACGGTATTACCATGAAAGATATTGGCCTAACATTAACCACCATGATGAGTGATGGCTACGTTAACCGTATCAACTTAGATGGTCGCTCGTATGAGGTGATCCCGCAAGTTGAACGTAAACTACGTGCCAACCCTGAAGCGCTGGCCGGTTATTACTTAACCGCAGCCGATGGCCGCTCTATTCCGCTATCTAGCTTAGTCGATATCGAAATCGTGTCAGAGCCACGTTCACTGCCACACTTTAACCAGATGAATGCGGTTACTATCGGGGGCGTAGCAGCACCTGGCGTTGCAATTGGTGATGCTATCGCTTTCTTGCAGAATATCGGTGATAACGATCTTCCTAAGGGGTATAGCTATGATTTCCTCGGTGAAGCGCGTCAATATGTCACCGAAGGCACAGCACTTTATGCCACCTTCGGTTTGGCATTGGCGATTATCTTCTTAGTACTAGCGAGTCAATTTGAGAGCCTTAGGGATCCACTGGTGATCTTAGTCTCTGTACCGCTCGCCATTAGTGGTGCCTTGGTCGCTTTAGGTTGGACCCATGTTTTCGGCTTATCGTCGATGAACATCTACACTCAGGTGGGTCTTATCACCTTAGTCGGTCTTATCACTAAGCACGGTATTTTGATGTGTGAGGTTGCAAAAGAGGAACAGCTACATAATGGCTTGAATAAACTCGATGCCATTAAGCATGCGGCAACTATTCGTCTTCGTCCCATCCTAATGACGACTGCCGCGATGATAGCGGGTCTAATTCCGCTCCTATTTGCATCGGGTGCAGGCGCTGCAGCTCGCTTTAATATCGGTCTAGTGATTGTGTCAGGGTTAGCTATTGGCACTGTATTTACCCTGTTTGTACTGCCGGTTATTTACACCTATATCGCAGAGAGGCATCAACCTCTACCGGTATTTGATGAAGAGTTGAATAATACTGACCAGACTAAAGCACATGCTTAACATCTAAGCGCTAGATATTAATCTTAAAGAGCCTGTATTAATTGCAGGCTTTTTTATGCTAATTAGCCGCCTCAGCAAAAGCGGCGAATATTTTGGCAATATCAATTGCCTCAGGTACAATCACTGCCATAAAGCATTAAGCACTTGAGCGGATACAGACAATGATTAACCCAAAGAAAATTGAAGAAGTCGCAAAGCAATTGAGCGAGAATCTTCCTAGTGGATTAAAGCAGTTTGCTGGCGAATTTGAAGAACGCAGTAAGCAAGTTTTGCAAAATCAACTTCAAAAATTAGACGTAGTATCACGTGAAGAATTTGAAGTTCAGCAACACGTTTTGATTAGAACTCGTGAAAAGCTTGAAGCACTTCAAGCTCAAGTTGACGCACTTGAAGCCAAACTCAATTCAGCTGACTAACCACAACTAAACTGATTTAACGCCACGTTTACAGCGAATGGCGAAATCAGCAATAATAAAAAAGGGCATCTCTTCAGATGCTCTTTTTATTAATACTCCTCATGTAATCAGAGATATCGCTGCGAGTACTCACCGTTTCATAACCGTAAAACAATCACAACTAGGGCGTATTTAGGTACTGCTAGTATGGTAACTCACAATTAAACAAAAGCTATTCACCACGGAGATCACGGAGAAGAGCCACAGCTAGTTCTACATCTTTTCCTCTGTGTTCTTCGTCAAAGCACAGCCTTCCGTAGTGAGTGCAGTGCTTTGTCAAAAGCTAACACCAATCCAAAAAATGAATGCAATCAGCCTTCATTCGAAAGTCAGCACTGCTCACTTTCACTGAAGAATCGCTAATATGAATTAGGATTAATTTACACTTCATGCAAGTGCTCTAGTATAGCTGCGCACTGGCAGGTAACCTTGCCCAAACCATCTGCTTGTTAATCATCTACTCGTTAATTATCGACGGGTAGTCATTCACATACTGTTTTGAGGCCCTGCTTTGAACAAATCCTCTTTTCCGCCTCATCACACTAACAAAGCGCTCTTGGCTGCTTGGGCTGTGTTACTGGTCATTCCCGCTACCATCTACTTTAGTGCGGCGAGCTTATTTCCGACTATCGCCTTAAACTCAAATTTGGCTCAAGCGCTATATTGGCTAACCAGTACAGGTACTGCGCCCTATGGCATTATTACTGGGATACTTATTCTGCTTGCCTGCTATCGCAGCTTAAACCGTCAGCAATTTATGCAACTGGTGCTAGCGGTGTCCATTAGCATGGCTGCAACGCTTAGCCTCAACCACTTTCTTAAGCCCTACTTCGCCGAGGCTCGGCCCAACGCCGCCTTACTAGAACAAGAATACCTGCTTAATACCCAAGATTTTTATCAACAATCTAAAGCCGATAAAAGACAGCGAATTGGCACTGCCATTCATCAGTTAGAAGTCGCCCGCCCAGATCTAAGCTTAAGCCCTTCAATCAAGCGCCATTGGCAACATGAAGTCGGTTATGCCTTCCCTTCTGGACATACACTCTTTGCCGTCACACTGGCATTAACGGTGAGCTTCTATCTACTCGTAGCAGGGCAAACCTTACTGCCGTTGATATTATTTGGTTGGGCGATTGCGATGGGACTTAGCCGTATGCTACTGGGAATGCACTGGCCCCAAGATGTTCTCGCTTCAACTGCCATAGGTGGCAGCATCGCCTTTAGCAGTATCTATTTAACTCAAGCGCTATGGCCAAAAATAAATAATCGACTTGGATCTCGCCTAAAAACAGCTTAACAAAACCTATCAGTATCGACAGAGTTAAACCCTACCGAGCTGTAGGGTTTATTAACCTGCCCGCTTGCGCTTGCGCTTGATCTCAATTGCGGTATTCTGCCAGCAAACAAAATAATACTTTGAATAAACCCAAACTATTAACTCAAAACGATTAACCCAAACTTTGATGAGACCCAACCATGGCTGAACTGCAATTAGACAAGATTGACCTGAACATTCTCAAACTGATGCAGCAACATGGCAAATTGTCTAATCAGGAGCTGGCCGAAAAAGTCGGCTTGTCGCCTTCTCCTTGCTCAAGAAGGGTAAGATCCCTAGAAGAGGCTGGCTACATTGCAGGTTACGCCACCTTGCTCAGTGCCGAGCACTTCGATCTCGCACTTACGGCCTATATTCAAATTCGCTTAGAAAAACACTCCACCGATATTCTCGATGCCTTTGAAGAGAAAATAAGTAGCTATGATGAAGTACAAGAGTGCTGTCTACTCACGGGTAGCGATGCCGACTATCAAATCAAAGTGCTGGTTAGCGATATGAAACAATTTAAAGTCTTCCTGCTCGATAAGCTGACCTCCAACGATCATATCGCTGGTGTACGCTCAAGCTTCGTGTTGAAACAAGTGAAAAACCAAACCAGCATTCCACTGCCTATTTAGCTCTCTTTTTGTTTAACCTCGCTAGTTATCGTTAGTTATCGGCGGCAACATCTGCCGCCAAGCCCTCGCCATTACGACTATAATCTGTGCATTCAGTCCCATTTTCCTAATTAATCGCAGCATGATTTTATTGCGCACAGAGATAGATAAATCAGACGTCACGCAACCAGATATCAATAAAAAGCAAAAAATAAATAAATTACGTCAAAATAGTTCAACAATAAGAAATAAACTACCAACAAACTATAATAAAACGAGAATTCAAAGCGTTGACGTGTCATTTTAAAGCACTAGTATGCGCGCTCTTCTATCAGAAAGAGAGCTCCAATGAGTACAGTAAAACAAGGGCATTTTAGCTCGAAGATTGGCTTTATCATGGCCGCGGCAGGATCTGCTGTCGGTGTGGGTAATATCTGGGGGTTTCCCACTCAAGCTGCAACACATGGCGGCGGAGCTTTCTTGCTTGTTTACCTATTTCTGATCTTAGTACTCGGTTACCCCATGCTAATGGCAGAACTGATGATAGGTCGACATGGGCAAACCAATCCCGCCGATGCCATGGCCAATTTAGCTAATCGCCCTCTGAGTAAGAAAATAGGTAAGGCAATCGGCTTTATCTCTATCATGACCGCCACTCTAATTTGCACTTTCTACAGCATTTTATCGGGCTGGTTTGTCAGCTTTGCTATCGCCCCCGTTGCCGAATTAACAGGCCAAACTCAAGCCGCCGCATGGTTGATGGACTTTTCATTATCGCGCAACATAGTGTTCACGCTTATCTTTATTGCCATGGTCATTTTAGTGATCCGCCAAGGTGTACAAAAAGGCATTGAACGCTGGTCAAAACGTCTCATGCCGATGCTATTGCTTATCTTAGTCGCTGGGGTGATTTATATCTTAATGCAGCCAGGTGCGATGCAAGGTTTAGAGGTGTTATTAATCCCCGACTTCTCCCGCGTGTTCGAAGCAGATGTATTGATTGGTGCCCTAGGACAAACCTTCTTCTCTTTAACCATAGGCACAGCGGCTATGATGGTTTATGGCGCTTACTTAAGCCAAAAAGAAGATCTTGCAAAGCTAACCGCCTACGTGACACTCACCGATACCTCTGTGGCCTTTCTAGCGGCGCTAATGGTGATCCCAGCGATGTACGTTGCGCAGCATAACGGCGTACAAATTTTTGCAAAAGACGGTAGCCTATTAAACTCTGACACCTTAGTGTTTACCGTTCTGCCAGCCCTGTTCGACACAATAGGTGGCCTAAGCCAGTACCTGCTAGCCATTATCTTCTTTATTTTAATGACGATTGCAGGACTCACCTCTGCCATCTCAATTGTCGAGGTGCCCACCAGCTACTTAGTTGAAAAAACCAACTTAAGCCGTGATAAAGCCACCTTGATAGTGGGGAGTGTCATTGCGCTGTTATCTCTGGTTGTTGTATTTAATTTTGAGACACTATTTAGCTTTATGATCACCCTCACCACAGAACGGGCTCAGCCATTAATTGCTCTTGGTATCGCCATCTACTTAGGTTGGGTATGGAATCGAAATCAATTGATTAACGCTATTGCCCAGCAAGAGGGCGTCAATCCTAATAGCCTGTTTTGGAAGGTATGGCCTTGGTATGTTAAGTACATCTGTCCGTTGCTTATTATCCTGATCATTGTGCAGCTGATTAGCTAAGCTCAATTGAAAGCTTAAATACAAGTGATAACTTAAGTTCAACAGTAATAATCACTGATATCAAGGGGCGAGTTAATCGCCCCTTTTTTGTACGCCCCGCCCTGAAATAGTGAGGTGAGTCACACCCACCTGTGACCCTTTGTCGCACCTTGGTACAAATTGGTTTGCCGTCTTTATAAAGCCCTGTAAAACAGGCAAAAAATAAATAACGATAAGCAAACTATGATGAACAAGAAAAACATATTGGCGATCCCAGTCGTCACTTTAGGGTTGATTTCAAGTCCCGCTTTCGCCGAAAGCACCGCAAAAAGTACCGAGTCAGAGCCCGTTGAGCGCATTATTGTCACTGGTGAGCTGATGAAAGATCCCACTAAGACTTATACCGACCCCAAAAAGCCACGCCTACCGCTACCCGCTTATGATGGCGCGGGTTTTTTAAAGACCATTCCAGGTTTTAGTATTGGCCGCAAAGGGGGAGCTGGCGGAGATCCAAGTCTGCGAGGACTCGGTGGCTCACGCTTAAGTATTGTAGATGATGGCCAACATGTTTATGGCACCTGCGGTGGACGAATGGACCCACCAACCGCCTATATTTACCCAGAAGCCTACGACAATATTACTGTGATTAAAGGCCCGCAGACGGTTAAATATGGTCCAGTTGGCAGCGCGGGGACAGTGCTATTTGAAAAAGACCGTCACAGTTTTGATGAGCCGGGTTTAAATGGCCGCGCCAGCATGACGGCAGGAAGTTTTGGCCGATCAGACTATCTCGTCGAGTTAAAAGCCGGTGATGAGCAACACTACTTTGATATGGATGTTAACCAGTCATCGAGCGACCATTATAAAGACGGTGACGGCAATAAGGTGCAATCCAGTTATGACCGCTCAAACTATAACTTAGCCATTGGCTGGACGCCGACCGAAGAGACCGTTCTAGAGCTCGCTTATGGCAGTTCATCAGGTGAGGCCGAATATGCCGACCGCGCTAATAAGGCCCGTGAGATCAGTAATGAAAATCTCACGCTTTTGCTGCAGCATGAGTTTGATAGTCAATGGATAGATGCCATCGAATTCCAAGCCTACGCTAATGAAAATGACCATGTAATGGATGAATTCGATCAAGGCATAAATTCAGGTACCAACGTTAGGCGTGGCACTAAAGGCGGACATTTTTGGGCTGAATTCACCTTAGCCACAGACTGGTCCTTAACAGCCGGTACTGACTACATGGATAGCCTTCACAAAGGTCGCAGTATTAATCCGGCAGTTCCTGCTGTTCCTGGAAATAATGGCTTAGACGATCTACTCAACAAGCCATTTAAAGACAATATGCGCTATCAGGCTACGGGGCTTTTCCTAGAGTCGGCTTACAAGATGGGCACAGGTGAGCTATTTGCTGGTGTACGCTATGACCATTGGAAAACTGAATTGATGGTCGGACAAACAGGTGAGCGTAGCGACGATCTGTTCAGTGGCTATGGCCGCTATGAGCTCGCTTCAGGAAACAGCCAATACTACGCAGGTGTTGGTCATGCCCAGCGCATGCCTGATTATTGGGAGATCATGAAGTCGGATATTAATAATCTAAGCCAAAAAGCATTTGATCTCGCACCAGAAAAAACTACCCAGCTGGATATTGGTTGGATTTACGAAGCCGATATCGCTATTTCAACATCGCTATTTTACGGAGAGATCCGCGACTACATCTTAATCGATGCCAACACTAAGCCCACTTCAGCTTACAACATCGACGCTACCGTTTATGGCGGTGAGATTGCAGCAACAATTCCGCTAACTGAGCATTTCTCAACTCAAACAAGTGTCAGCTACAGCCATGGAGACAACGACACTGCCGGCACACCACTTGGGCAAATTCCTCCACTTGAAGGCCGTATCACTCTTGATTACCAATACGACCAGTGGACAGCAGGTCTGCTTTGGCGCTTAGTCGCAGCCCAAGATAGAGTTGCCATTGGCGAAGGTAACATCTCGGGTCAGGATTTAGCTAAAAGCAGCGGATTCGGCACGCTCGCCTTTAACGCTAGCTGGCAGCACAACGAAGCATTATTAGTGAGCTTCGGCGTAGAGAATCTATTTGATATCACCTACGCCGAGCATATTAGCCGCTCAGGTGCTGGCAACGATATTCCAGGAAGCTCTCCGATGTTTCAGGTCAATGAGCCTGGCCGCACCGCCTGGATAAAAGCCGATTACACCTTCTAGTACAGCTAATAGCGATCAGATTGAAGCTAAACAAAAGTACCTAGCAGGTTTAAGCGAACAGAAGGCCGCTCATTAGAGCGGCCTTCTGTTCGCTTGTTGTTAGTCTACAAACTAAGCTAATACTTCTTCTAATGCTTTAAGGCAAAGAGCGACGTTTTCGCGGCGCGCACCATAACCCATCAAGCCGATACGCCAGGCTTTACCCGCAAGCGCACCAAGACCAGCACCAATCTCAAGGTTGTAGTTTTCTAATAACAGCTTTCTAACCTTAGCGTCATCAATGCCATCTGGAATATAAACAGCATTCAGTTGAGGTAAGCGCTCAGCTTCTGCCACCACAAATTTAAGCCCTAAACGCTGCAAGCCGTGACGCAGCACTTGATGCATATCGGCATGACGCTGCCAAGCAAGTTCGAGCCCTTCAACTGACAATAAGCGTAGTGACTCATGTAGTGCATAAAGCGCATTCACTGGCGCTGTATGGTGGTAGCTTCGCTTACCATCACTCGATGCATCCCAGTAACCCATCACTAAGGTTTGATCTAAGAACCAGCTTTGTACTGGTGTCTTACGTGCCTTTAACTTGGCAACAGCTGCAGGCGAAAACGACACTGGCGACAAGCCCGGCACACAAGATAAGCACTTCTGGCTACCAGAATAAATAGCATCTATGCCCCACTCATCTACAAGTAGCTCAACTCCACCTAACGAGGTCACCGCGTCGACTATCGATAGACAATCATGCTGTTTTGCCAGCGCACATAAGGCTTTAGCATCTGACAATGCACCGGTTGAGGTCTCTGCATGCACAAAAGCTAAGAATTTTGCATCTGGATTTGCCGCTAATGCACTGGCAACTAAGTCGGTATCTACCGCCTTACCCCACTCATTATCAACAACAACCGCAACGCCGCCGACACGCTCAACGTTCTGACGCATACGCTCGCCAAAAACGCCATTACGGCAAACAATTACTTTTTCACCGGGCTCAACCAGATTAACAAAGCACGTTTCCATACCGGCACTACCAGGCGCAGAGACAGCAAGCGTCATCTCATTTTTAGTCTGAAAGGCATACTGGATAAGTGCTTTAAGTTCATCCATCATCTCGACAAATAGCGGGTCTAAGTGACCAATGGTCGGCTTAGATTGAGCAGCGAGCACCTCAGGATATACATCTGAAGGCCCTGGCCCCATCAAAGTGCGACGTGGCGGATTAAATGGCTCGATAAAAGGTGCGGGTAACATGATATTTCCTCTAAAACTTCTCGTTTTGATAAGGTTAAGGTGTGACCGCTGCCATGCTGCTATAACGATACATATCGCCAAGCCTAGGTGTTAGTCAGTCTTTAGTGGAATATTATTATTGTTCTATCTTAATCAGCGTAAAAAACGACTCGAACAAAAAGCGAGTTAAGCAACCATACTACAGAATATGTTCCAATATTATCAACTTACTAACCGATAAAAATTATTTCCTATTTCCCAAGGTATACCCGCCCATAAAAAAGGCAGCATCATAGTCAATGAGGCTGCCTTTTTGTTACCTAACCCGCTAATTACGATTATCTAAAAATAAGCGGTAGGCTGGGCTATGGGTTTCCTCTTGATAGACGAAACCTAACTCAGTTAAAAACTGCTGAAAAGCCAAAGCATCACTTTGTGGCACTTCAAAACCCGCTAAGACTCGACCGTACGCCGCGCCGTGATTACGATAATGGAACAAACTGATATTCCACTTACTCTGCAAAGTCGTTAAAAATTTAAACAGCGCACCTGGGTGCTCTGGAAATTCAAAACTAAATAAACGCTCCTCTAATGGCTCCGGCGGATGCCCACCGACCATATAGCGCACATGCAGTTTAGCTGTTTCGTCTTGCGACAGGTCTTGCACTTCAAAGCCTTCAGACTCGAGATTCGCGATAATCTCATCTAGCTCAACTTGCCCTTCTGTCAACCGAATGCCAGCAAACACCACCGCCTTGTCACGACTGCTAAAGCGGTAGTTAAACTCGGTCATGGCGCGCTTATCCAGCAACTCACAAAAACGCAGGAACACTCCCGGACGCTCTGGCACTTTAACCGCTAAAATTGCCTCTTTTTGCTCGCCTAATTCACAGCGCTCTGACACATAACGTAAGCTGTGAAAATTCACATTAGCGCCACTTAAAATAGCGCCCACTTTCTCGCCTTTACCCTTAGTGCCAATGTATTTTTTCAGCCCCGCTAGCGACAACGCGCCGGAAGGTTCAGCAATCGCACGGGTGTCTTCGAAAATATCTTTCACCGCCGCGCAGATTTCATCAGAGGTCACGGTGATCACATCATCGACATACTCACGGGCTAACCTAAAGGGCTCAGCGCCGATTTGTTTAACCGCAACGCCATCTGCAAATAGACCTACTTGCGGTAAGATCACCCGCTCATCAGCCTCAAGCGCCGCTTTTAAACACGCTGAATCTTCAGGTTCAACACCAATAATCTTTACCTGGGGCATCACCGCTTTGTAATAAGCAGCAACACCGGCAATCAGGCCACCGCCACCAACTGGCACAAATACCACTTCGAGATCGCGCTGCTGTTGCACCATCTCTTGCGCTACCGTGCCTTGGCCAGCAATCACAGCTTCATCATCAAAAGGCGCGACATACACTCGGCCTTCATTCTTAGCAAGGCTCTGTGCATAAGCGTTGGCTTGATCGAACGCTTGCCCATGAAGTACCACCTCACCGCCTAAACGCCTTACCGCATCCACCTTAATATCGGGGGTCGTTTCAGGCATCACGATAACCGCACTAATACCACGCGCCGACGCCGACATCGCCACGCCTTGAGCATGATTACCGGCAGAGGCGCAAACCACGCCGCACTCACACTCCTGGGCAGTTAACTCAGCAATTTTATTGTAAGCACCACGCAGCTTAAACGAGTGCACAGGTTGCAGATCTTCACGCTTTAAAAAGACCTGACAGCCCAAACGCGCCGACAACTTATTAAGGCTCGACAGCGGGGTGACTTTAGCCACGTCGTAAACCGACGACAGTAAAATTTTCTGCAAATAATAATGGGCTAAATCCAGTTGCGATTGTGATGCTAGAGCCAACATAAACTACCTCTTTTATCCGGTAAAATTGCTTAAACCAATTTGCTGGCATCGCGCACAGCGCCTTTATCGGCACTGGTTGCAAGTAACGCATAGGCTTTAAGCGCCAAGGAAACTTGTCTTACACGACCAAGTGGCTTCCACGCATCTTTGCCAAGCGCTTCCATCGCCGTACGGCGCGCCGCGAGTTCAACATCGCTTATCGCAAGCTTGATTGAACGGGCTGGAATATCAATCTCAATGCGATCGCCGGTTTGCACCAAACCGATAGTGCCCCCCGCCGCCGCTTCTGGTGAAACATGGCCGATAGATAAACCCGAAGTGCCACCCGAGAAACGGCCGTCGGTGATCAGCGCACATTGAGTGCCTAGGCCACGAGATTTTAAGTAACTGGTTGGATACAGCATCTCTTGCATACCTGGGCCACCTTTAGGGCCTTCGTAACGAATAACCACCACATCGCCAGCAACCACTTCACCGCCCAAGATCCCAGCAACGGCGTCATCTTGGCTCTCATAAACCCGAGCACTACCGATAAAGGTGTGGTTTTCAACTTCAACACCCGCGGTCTTAACGATACAGCCATCAAGGGCAACGTTACCCGATAGCACAGCCAAACCACCTTCTTGGCTAAAGGCAAACTCACGGCTACGAATACAACCTTCTTTACGGTCATCATCAACACTGTCCCAGCGGCAATCCTGGCTAAAGGCTTTAGTGGTTGGGATACCTGCAGGCCCTGCTGAGAAGAACTTACGCACCGCGGCATCATCGCTTTGGGCAATGTCATATTTAGCTAATACCGCGGCAAGGTTTTCGCCTGCAACGTGGTAGGCGTCATTATGCAATAAGCCCGCACGATCAAGTTCGCCTAAAATCCCCATAACACCACCCGCGCGGTGTACATCTTCCATGTGATATTTAGGCGTAGACGGCGCCACTTTACAAAGGTGGGGGACAAGGCGAGACAGACGATCGATATCTGCCATAGTGAAATCAACTTCCGCTTCATGCGCAGCTGCTAACAGGTGTAATACGGTATTACTTGATCCGCCCATGGCGATATCCAGCGTCATCGCATTCTCAAACGCGTTAAAGTTGGCGATATTGCGTGGCAATGCCGATTCATCATCATGCTTATAATAACGAGTCGCTAAATCCATAATACGGCGACCCGCCTCAAGGAATAACTCACGGCGATCAGCATGAGTTGCAAGCATTGAGCCGTTACCCGGCAAAGATAAACCAAGCGCTTCGGTTAAACAGTTCATCGAGTTGGCGGTAAACATGCCAGAGCATGAGCCACATGTTGGGCACGCGCTGCGCTCAATCTGTTCACTATCTTCGTCGGAGACGCGATCATCTGCCCCAGCCACCATGGCATCGACCAAATCGAGTTTAATGATGTTGCCTGAAAGCTTAGTTTTACCCGCTTCCATTGGTCCACCAGAGACAAATATCACTGGGATATTCAGTCTGAGTGATGCCATCAACATGCCAGGGGTGATCTTATCGCAGTTTGAGATACACACTAATGCGTCGGCGCAGTGTGCATTAACCATGTATTCCACACTATCGGCAATGAGTTCACGTGATGGCAAGCTGTACAGCATACCGCCATGACCCATGGCAATACCGTCATCGACTGCGATGGTATTAAACTCTTTTGCAATACCACCCGCTTCTTCAATTGCGCCTGCAACCAAGGAGCCCATATCTTTTAAATGCACATGGCCTGGTACAAACTGAGTAAAGGAGTTAGAGATAGCGATAATCGGCTTACCAAAGTCGTTATCTTTAACACCCGTCGCGCGCCATAATGCACGAGCGCCTGCCATATTACGGCCTTCGGTACTGGTTGCTGAGCGTAGTTTTGGCATTGCTTTATCCTTGTTTTAAAGAAGGGTTGAGGTCCTAGGTCCTAGGTCCTAGGTCCTAAAAAATCTGTCACACCTTCTATTTTCTAATTCGTTAACCTGAGATATCGTTCTCAGCTTTTATGTTTCGTCTAAGCTTTCCGGCTCTTTACCGTCTTGGTTCGTCCGGCCTTTCCGAACGCGGTTCATCTTAGCTTATGCTTTCCTAGGACCTTTCTTAGCTTTTCCTAGCACCTAGGTTCTAGGTGCTAGGTGCTAGGTTCTGCTTTTCCATTTTCCGTCAGTGAGCAAGCGAACGTTCCGCTATCCGTTAGCGAAGCGTTCGTCTTAGCCTCTGCTTTCCTAGGACCTTTCTTGGCTTTTCCTAGCACCTAGGTCCTGCTTTCCCGGCCTTTCCGTCAGTGAGCAAGCGAACGTTCCGTTATCCGTTAGCGAAGCGTTCGTCTTAGCCTGTGCTTTCCTAGGACCTTTCTTAGCATTTCCTAGCACCTAGGGCCTGCCTTTAACCTTCTAAAGCCTCCAACCAACCCCATTTATCTTCGGTTTCACCGCTAAACAGGCCGAAGAAACTCTGCTGGATCTCTTTGGTGATCTCGCCGCGTTTACCACTGCCCACTTCGATGCGATCAACACTGCGCACCGGTACAATTTCAGCTGCAGTACCTGTCATAAAGATCTCATCAGCAAGATACAAAAACTCGCGTGACATCTGCTCCTCCACCACTTGATAACCTTTATCTCTGGCAAGGGTCATAATAGTGTCTCGAGTCAGCCCCATCAGAATAGCGGCTGTTGCTGGCGGGGTGTAGATCTTGTTCTTTTTTACCACAAAAATATTGGCACCAGCAGCTTCGCTCACTAATCCATTGGTATCAAGTGCAATACCCTCATCGAAACCATTACGCTTAGCTTCAGTAGAGATCTGCAAAGACGATAAATAGTTACCACCAGCTTTGGCACCGGTTGGAATGGTATTGGGCGCGAGACGATTCCAAGAGGTTACCGCCACATCCACCCCGGCATCCATGCTGTCTTCACCTAGGTAGGCTCCCCACGGAAAAGCGGCCACTAATAAATCGCACTGAGCATCTTTCGGTGGAGTGATCCCCATGCCCACATCGCCATAAAAAGCTAAAGGACGAATGTAGGCACTCTTTAAGCCATTATCTAATACTGCGTCGCTACATGCCTGCATGACATCCTCGAAGCTGTAAGATATTGGCATACGGTAAATTTTTGCTGAATCAAACAGGCGCTGAACATGCTCTGTTAAACGAAACCCTGCAGGGCCACGGTGAGTATCATAAACTCGAATGCCTTCAAAAACTGACGTGCCGTAGTGCAGCGCGTGAGACATAACATGAACCTTAGCATCACCCCAAGGCATCATTTCACCATTGAACCAAATTAACTCTGCTGTTTTAGCGGCCATATTCTCACCCTTTATGTTGTTCTAATGCTGCTGTGGTATTGCTTACCAATACTTGGCAATCAATCACATCAATAAGCTTATTTATTTGATTAGTTAGTAAGCCGATTTCACGCTCACTTTCCACCAGCATATCGATGCTGGTACTGTTATTACTATTGAGCTGCATGCTCAAGTTAGCGACCTTAAAGCCACGATGGCGAGCTACGCGTAGCACGCGCTCTAACACTTCAGGTTGTTGCTGCACGTTTAACGCTAATGAGTAGTTGTTCATATTCAGGCTCTCCATCTTGCTTTATCGCTCATGCTCTTATGCTCATGCTCTTATGCTTATGCTAAATGCTTAAGTGCTTTAGTGCTTTGTTTCAAACTCACCGCTTTTTGCCGTTAAGTTTGCTTATCCATCTCTTCCATCATGTCCTGGTTTGACGCCCCTGGTGGCACTAATGGCCAAACGTTATGGGCATCATCAATCGATACATGCAGTAAAAAAGGCCCTTGGCTATTGAGCAGTTGATCCAGCCCTGCTTCGACCTCACACGCTTGAGTAATATTACGACCCGGGATATCAAATGCCGATGCCATCTTGACGAAATCAGGGTTGTCAGACAGATCCGTTTCACTGTAACGCTCTTCAAAAAACAGCTGCTGCCACTGCTTCACCATGCCTAGTTTTTGGTTATCAACCAGTAAGATTTTGACCGGTAAGCGCTTACGCTTGATGGTGGTGAGCTCTTGCACATTCATCATAAATGAGCCGTCCCCCGAGACCACAACAACAGTCGCATCTGGGCGCGCCACTTTAGCGCCTATGGCAGCTGGCAAGCCAAACCCCATAGTGCCTAGACCCGCACTGGATAGGTGATCTTCTGGGCGATTGAAAAACATGTGCTGCGCTACCCACATCTGATGCTGGCCGACATCACAGGCCACTACACTATCTTGGGGCAACTTATGCGCAAGACGATTAAGCATAGCAGGGGCGTAAATAAGCTCGCCCGGACGGTCATAACGCCATTGATGCTCATGCTTCATCTGCTCAATCTTGGCTTGCCACGGTGCAAACTGCTCGCCTAAATGTTGAGTTAACAGCGGTAAGATCTGGCGTAG
This sequence comes from Shewanella sp. 0m-6, assembly GCF_052977325.1. Taxonomy (NCBI): domain Bacteria; kingdom Pseudomonadati; phylum Pseudomonadota; class Gammaproteobacteria; order Alteromonadales; family Shewanellaceae; genus Shewanella; species Shewanella sp. 0m-6. Next base: position 18,862 of record NZ_JBRIMD010000027.1, on the reverse strand, counting down.
GTCACCCGCAATTGCCACTTCTGGTAGACGTAACTTGCCTAGCTCCGCAGCATCGATATCAAGATGGATCACCTTCGCGTTTGCAGCAAAGCTGGCTAAACGCCCTGTCACTCTATCGTCAAAACGTGCCCCCACCACTATCAGCAGATCGCACTCTTGTACCGCAAGGTTAGCTGCCTTTGAGCCATGCATGCCCAGCATCCCCAAATAACCCGGAGTCTCTAACGTGATTGAGCCTAACCCTTTTAGGGTGGCTACCGATGGGATCCCGGTGACCTTGATAAACTCACGAAGTGGCTCAACCGCGCTCGCCATGCCGACACCACCACCCACATATAGCATGGGCTGCTTTGCTTGTTCGATAAGTTGGCGCGCTTGCTTAATCTGTTCTGCAGTGTGCTCTGGCTCCACGCTAACCGCTTGCAATGGCGTCTTGTATTCAAGCATGGCGATTTGCACATCTTTAGGAATATCAACTAAAACAGGGCCTGGGCGACCCGATGCGGCTATCTCGAAAGCTTTATAGAGTGTAGGAACTAACTCATCGACATGGGTCACCATAAAGCTGTGCTTAGTACACGAAAGTGACAGACCTAAAACATCGATCTCTTGAAAGGCATCGGTGCCGATAACCGCAGTAGAAACTTGCCCCGTAATGGCAACCACTGGCACAGAATCTAACAGAGCATCAGCCAATGAGGTCACCAGGTTAGTCGCACCTGGGCCTGAAGTGGCAAAGCACACACCGGTTTTGCCACTCGCTCTAGCGTATCCCACGGCAGCAAACGCCGCGCCTTGCTCGTGTCGGCTTAGAAGGTGCTCTACTGGGCTGCCGTAGAGGGCATCATAAATCGGCATAATCGCGCCACCAGGGTAACCAAACACAGTGGTCACGCCGTGTGCGGCAATCGCCTTTATGACTGCATCTGCGCCTCGTATCATCTGCCCTTGCTCCATCTGCCTCTGTTCCATCTATCAGCGCTCCATTACAATTAACTTATTTCTTAAGGGATTAGATAGAAGCTTTGCTTTTCCTAAGCCCTTAAACGAAAAAACCCCCGTTCCTTTCGGAGCGGGGGTTTTTGCAATCTTAAACCTAGTTTAGGTGTGTCGATTCCATATGCGCGGCCCCCACTGTGATTTAATAATCACCACGGTAATAATCACAATAATGAGCTGGGCAGCTTGGTTAAACATATTCGACTGGCTTCCTAATCAGGGTCTTTGCTTAAATTCAGTACATTAAGGAATAACACAAAGCCTATAAAAAACACAATAAAAAACTTTTATCATCAAAAATTATCATCTTGTATAAGCGGTTTAGGCCGCCAACTGCATCGAAATAAATGATGTTCTGCCTGACGTAATTAATGTCATTAAGGTATTAATCGTTAATGATTTATAGAAAAAATTTTTGCCTCTAATGCCGATTTAAGACACCAAGAGTCTGCACAAACCTATGTGTAGACTCTTAGTAAAAAGTCATTAGCTTTCTTCTACGATACGCTTCATTTCAGTCATGTAACCGCGAAGCTCTGCACCCACTTCTTCAACTGCTGTGTAGCGAATTGCCGCGTTGACTTCAATTAAACGTACGTTATCGACGCCATTGCTGGTGTCTTGCAAACCACCACCTAGGTACTCGGCAGACATATTAGCAACGTAGTCTTTTAGCAATGGTAATGCCGCATGGTTGAATAGGTAACAGCCGTATTCAGCGGTGTCTGAAATCACCACGTTCATCTCATACAAACGCTTACGTGCAATCGTATTAGCAATCAGCGGTGTTTCGTGCAGTGACTCATAGTAAGCCGACTCTTCGATGATGCCCGCTGCAACCATGGTATCGAACGCCAATTCCACACCGGCTTTGATCATCGCAACTAAGAAAATACCTTTATCGAAATACGCTTGCTCATCGATATGTTCATCGCATGTTGGTGCATTTTCAAAACCTGTGTCGTTGGTTTCGCTACGCCACTTAAGCAAGTTCGCATCGTCGTTAGCCCAATCAGCCATCATGGTCTTAGAAAATTCACCGCCAATGATGTCGTCCATATGCTTTTCAAACAATGGCTTAAGAATAACCTTCAACTCTTCAGCCATATCAAACGCTTTGATTTTTGCAGGGTTTGATAGTCGGTCCATCATATGAGTGATGCCGCCATGCTTCAGTGCTTCAGTGGTGGTTTCCCAACCTTGCTGAATAAGCTTGGCCGCGTAACCAGGTTCGATACCGTCGGCAACCATCTTCTCGTAACCTAAGATTGCGCCCGTTTGCAGCATGCCGCACAGGATAGTTTGCTCACCCATCAGATCTGATTTCACTTCAGCGATGAAAGAAGAATGCAGTACACCAGCGCGATCGCCACCAGTTGCACTGGCATAAGCTTTCGCGATATCAAAACCTTCACCCTTAGGGTCATTCTCTGGGTGAACGGCAATCAGTGTTGGTACACCAAAGCCGCGCTTATACTCTTCGCGCACCTCAGTACCAGGGCACTTAGGAGCAACCATGATAACGGTGATATCTGGGCGAACCTGCATGCCTTCTTCAACGATGTTGAAACCGTGAGAATAAGACAGGGTTGCACCTTGCTTCATCAATGGCATCACAGTGTTAACAGCGTTAGTGTGTTGCTTGTCTGGCGTCAGATTTAACACCAAGTCCGCCTCTGGGATTAGCTCTTCGATAGTGCCAACACGGAAACCATTACCCGTCGCTTTCTGGTAAGAATCACGTTTTTCGCTAATGGCTTGCTCACGCAATGCAAAAGAGATATTTAGACCTGAGTCACGCATATTCAAGCCCTGATTAAGGCCTTGAGCGCCACAACCAAGAATAACGATGTTCCAACCCTTGATAAAGTTGCAGCCTTCGCTAAATTCACTGCGATCCATAAAGCGGCATTGAGCCAGCTGCTGTAATTGTTGACGCAAATTCAGAGAGTTAAAATAGTTAGCCATCTGATATACCACCTTGATTCTGGACAGTTAAACGGGCCGACTCGATAGCGAGTCACGCTGTGATTGAACTCACTATAGCGCAAGCATTTCATTGCTTAAAATGATATATTCGAAACATCACGTTGCATTTTTTGCAACATAAAGCTTGTCGGCACTACTAACGGAGAGATCACTTTGGATATTCGAACCATCAAGCTATACCTGCATCTTGCCGATAGTTTGCACTTTGCTAGAACAGCCCAGGCCATGCATGTGAGCCCATCGACCTTAAGCCGTGCCATGCAAAGGCTAGAAGAGGAAGTGGGGGCGCAGCTGTTTCAACGTGATAATCGCAGTGTGACGTTAACCAGTGCAGGCATAGAGTATCGACACTTTGCCGAGTTAACCTTAGATCAGTGGGCAAAGCTTAAAACTAAGATCGATCCTAAGCAGGACATACTCAGAGGTAAGCTCAATCTGTACTGCTCAGTAACAGCCGCCTATAGTCATCTCCCCGGATTACTGGATCGCTTTAGACGTGAGCACCCGCAAGTTGAGATAGCCCTCACCACTGGTGATGCCGCGAATGCGGTTAATGAAGTGCGCAACAACCGCGCCGATATCGCCATCGCCGCGCTGCCCGATCCGTTTCCCGATAATCTGCACTTTGCCAAGATTGATGATGTGCCTTTGTCTATTATCGCCCCCACCTTTAGATGCCAAGTGCAAAAGTTATTAACTGAATCATATATCCCTTGGGACAGGCTGCCCTTTATCGTGCCGGAGCATGGACCTGGGCGAAAGCGTATCGATAACTGGTTTAAGTCATTAGGCTTAATCCCCAATATCTATGCTCAGGTATCAGGACAAGAAGCGATCGCTTCTATGGTGGCGCTCGGTTGTGGAGTCAGCATTACGCCAGAGGTGGTGATCAATAACAGTCCAGTACGCGACCGTATTCAGCTGCTAACATCACCCATAGACATCCCACCCTTTGAACTAGGCTGCTGCTGTAAGAGTAAACGGCTCGATGAACCGGTAATAGCAGCCTTTCTGCAAGCGATATAACCGAGTACACCATTGATATTAGAGTCATACGCCATCAATATCTGCTCATATTGAATTAGGTTGCTGTTGTAAGAGTAAACGCTTACAACAGCAACTGATTAAGTCATGTAGGCAAGTTAAGCCCAAACCTGATTCAAAACAAAAAACTAAGGCTCCAGCACAAACGGGGTTCTTTGCGTTAACAGCCATACACCACGAAGCGCTCACTTCGTTTGCTACACAGAGGACTCGAAGAAAAGCAAAAGCTCGGCATTGCTCTTCTCCGTGCTCTTCGTGTTCTCCGTGGTTCATTCTTGTCTTTCGAAGTCTGCTGCGGCTAGTCTTTTCGATTGTCACGAACGCCATCAATAATCAGGTTACGCAGCCAGCGATGGCTTGGATCCAGATTAAAGTGTTTATGCCAAACTAACACATAGGCACCGGGCTCAACATGCACTGGCACATCGAGGCACACCAGATCATAGTTAACCATCATCTGCTGGATATACTTTCGTGGCGCGCACAAGATCAGATCGCTGTGCTCACATAGATCCATTGCGCAATTAAAGTCGGTCATGTTAACCGCGATATCACGCTGCAGATGCTCTAAACGCAGTACATCATCAAGCAACCACTGCTCCAAACCACCAAAGGCCACCTGCAGGTGACGGTATTTGAGAAAAGTCTCTAAGTTCCATGGCTCTTTTAGCGCAGGGTGATCGCGTCTTAACAAACACACTGGGTAGTCACGAATAAGCTCTGCCGCGCCTAACTCCTCCGGCAAGTTATTCATATGCAGCAAAGAACGTTTATCCCACTCACGGCAGATAATGCCCATATCAATTTCACAGCGTAATAACTGTTCCATACTAGAATGCGACCAAGTATGGCCATTAATGCTCACCTGCGGCGCTTGTTTTAGCAGCTTTGGCATAAAATAGGGGTAAGTCAGTGAGTAAGCCGTTTCAACAATATGCATTCGAAATCGACGTTGACTCTCAGCGGGCTCGAAGGTGCTAGGACGAGTAAATTGATCCAGTTTTTGCAGCACATCCCGCAGCTCAGGGGCTAATTGCAGCGCACGAGGCGTGGCCTTTAAGCCATAAGCTGTGCGTTCAAATAGTTGATCGTCGAAGGTTTCTCTCAGTTTACTCAACTGCTTACTCACCGCAGACTGACTCAAATGCAGTCTCGATGCCGCCGCAGTAACACTCTGCTCTTCAAGCAGCACTTCTAATACTCGGAGTAAATTGAAATCCAGCTGTTTCACAATCAACCTTCTAGGGATAGCCTAAGATATATCTGGCTATAATAAAGAGTTTACAAACTAACGCTATGGATATTCAGCCCAGTAACATTTTACGTGCCATCTCTGCAAATACAGGCAATTAAAAAAATGGCAATTTAAAAACAGGTGATTCACTATCCAATCGGCTTTGATAAAACGTTGGCATAAATAGCAGATACAAAAATGCCTTCCAATTAGGAAGGCATTTTCATCGGCTAATCTAGTATCAACTCTACACTAGCCTACAGGACTCTTTTCAACAGTAGCTTTCAAACAAAAGCCGAGGCAACAAAACGCTTAGTCGTTATCGTTATCAGCTTCGATTTCGCGAGCAATGTTTTTGCCGTTCATCACCACACCTTCAACTTCGATGCGTTGCTGGGTAATCGTATCAAACGTAATTCTGTCTTCATATTGCGTACTTGCATCTACGAAAACGGTAACGCCATTGATAACAAAGCTTTGGGCCACAGAATCAGTAGTTGTAGCAAAACCTTCTTGCTCAAACTCTTTCCAGTTACCCGTGTTGTCGTTACCCGTTGAGCTGTCATCATCGAACTCAACTTCGGTCGCCACTTGCTGCGTACCTTGCTTAACTGAAGTCACTTCAACTAAGGCACCTTGTTTAAGATCAGCCTTCAAGCCATCTTCAAACTTAGTCTGGTTGTTAACAACAAAACGGCCTTGGTAGTTAAGTTCAAACGCAGTTTGTTGTGCGTCAACCCAAGTCACAATACCTTCAACTTCGGTGTCGTTAGCGAGATCGCTATAGTTTTCAACTTCAACACTTGTTGCTTCAAGTGTATTAAGGTTCATTGTGCCTTCTACTTCAACCCACTGGCCATTAGCAAGCACGCCTTCAATGTTGTGAGCTGCAGTGCCAGAGTAATCAACTGTTAGTGCTGCACCAAGCTTGAAGCTTTTAGCGCTATCATCTAAACCCGATAACAGACCTTCCACTTCATAGTGGCCAACTAGGTCTTCATTTTCAAACTTAACGACAGATAACACTTTATAACCAGCATCAGCGGTTGGTAATGAAGACACCATCACCCAATCACCTAACTCAATTTCGTTAGGTAACTTGTAGGTTAACGTCATACCGTTAACATCAAATGTACCGGCAGCAGGGTCGATTGCTGTCACTTTACCGGTAATGGTTGGCTCAAGACTTACTTGAACAGCTGCCGCTTTTTGCGCAGCACCAACTTGCACCATCATATTAGGCTGCAAATCGTTAATATTTAGTTTAACGTCACCGTAAGATACGCCAGCAACATCATAGCTATAACCGTTTACAACAACTTTATTTTGCGCAGCATCGACTTTATCAATCGTGCCTTTAACCGCTGCAGGAGCCGTAACTACACCGCCGCCGTTATTATTATCGCCACCAGTGTTACCATTGTCAGAAGAGCTATCGCTTCCACCGCCACAAGCAGTTAAAATCAGAGCAATTGTTGAAACTAAAGCTATTTTTTTCATCTAAATACCCTTATTTTGTAAGATGATTATCAAATATGGCTGTATGTTAAAACTTGAACCGTGAAGCGATCGTGAAGAAAGATAAAATAATTTATGAAAGTGCTAATTGTTGATGACAGCCATAACCTAAGTGAAACAATCGCCGACTACTTGGAACTAGAGGGCATGGTGATTGACTGTGCCTATCACGGTGAAGCGGCAATCAATTTACTATCTGAAAATAGTTACGATGTGATTATTATGGATATCATGATGCCAAAACTTGATGGCATCAGCGCAGTGCGTAAATTACGCGAAGACCTATACTGCAACACACCCATTTTGTTCTTAACAGCCAAAGACAGTCTCGAGGATAAAGTCGCCGCCTTTAAAGCGGGAGGTGATGACTACTTACTCAAGCCCTTTGCCATGGAAGAGCTCAGCCTACGATTACACGCGCTTAGTAATCGCGGTCCACGCCAAGATATAGGCACACTGATGTTTGCCGACATCAAGATTAATACGCAAACAGATATTGTGACTCGCTCAGAGTTACCCATTAAGCTCAGCCGTATTCAGCTGAAGATATTAAAAGTGCTGATTAAGCGGGCACCGAGTATTGTTAGCCGGCAAGATGTGAGCGATGCGGTTTGGGGCGATGAATCCCCTCCAAGTGATGCACTGCGTAGCCACATATACGGTCTAAGAACAGCCCTTAATAAAGGCTTCGAACACTCACGATTAGAGACAATACATGGACAAGGTTACCGCCTTAAAGCATAAGCAGTTCCCTAGCATCTACCGAAAGATCCGTTGGAGTTTCGGCTTGATGACTTTTGCCATGTTCAGCTTATTTTGGTCGCTTATTTATATTGCTGAAAACCAAATTGAAAAGATCAGCCTGAATCACTGGTTAGACACAGAAGTATATCGCTATAAGCAGGACTACAAGCTTTATGGTGATAAAACCGTCCTGCCCAATACCAATGAATTCACCACCTATTGGAGTGAGCAAAACATTCCTGAATGGCTCAAAGCTTATACTTCTCCAGGTCTATATGAAAAGTTAATCGGCGAAGAAGACAAGCACTTTATTGTGACCCTGCACCCGTCGAATAGAGGGTTAATGTATGTTGTGTTTCAAGATGATGCCGATGACTATCTTGATGAGTACGAGGAGCACTTACACGATTACATTCTCATTCTAGGGCTACTTATCGGTCTATTAATGACGATATATAGTTTGTACTTTATCCGTACCCTATCCAAGCCGCTGACGATAATTGAACACAAAATCACCCAAATGGCGCCAGATGACCCCGACTTTAGCGTTGATACCCGTTTTGTCGAAACCCGCAATATCGAGCAAACACTGCTAGATAGCCGCAACGATATCAATGGCTTCTTTCAACGTGAAAAGGAGTTCAGTCACTTTGCCTCCCACGAGCTAAGAACCCCTATCACTGTGATAAAAGGTTCAGCCGAACTCTTGGCAAAAATCCCCGACCAGCACCCACTGGCCGTCAATGCGGTAAAGCGTCTACAGCGAGCCAGTGACGAGATGCAGGTACTCACCGACACCTTTCTACTTTTGGGTAAAGAGTCGATTAGCCAACGTTACTATGCCGATGTCAGCCTAGAGGACGCGCTACGTAAACAGCTGCTCGAGATGAAAGAGTTATTTGCCAGACAAGATACTTGTTACGACTTAAGTGTAAACGACGCCGAACTCATCCATGCACCACAGAGCTTTATTGCCATCGTGCTTAACAATGTCATTAAGAATGCTTTTAGTTACAGCGTTGGCGATATCGAGATAGTGCTCACAGGACATACGTTAACGATTACCAATCGCCATGAAGGTAATGAAACTTACAATGCCGGCTACGGTGTTGGATTGGTTATTGTCGAGCGCATCTGTGAACGCATGGGGTGGGATTATCAGCCTCAAGATAATGGGGTTGAGTTTTGCACAACGTTGGTGTTTTCTGCCAAAGGGGATGCCCTTTAGCAATTCCCTTTTTGGTGGTTGGTTTGGCTATGGGGTTAACTGTTCAGGTTTAGAACCTGTTAGCTCAGTAGCTAGCTGACACATCAAAGTAATCTTCCCACATTGGTGGTTCCAATGGCCTGCGGCCAGCGTATGTGCAGAGGTTAAGGGTTCCATTTGCGTGAAACTAACGCAGGCTTTCAAGCTAAAGCATGCGAACCTTTGGCTTCATCGCCATTTGACGCTATGTAACAACTTCCCGCATAAGTGGTTCCAATGGCCTGCGGCCAGCGCATGTGCAGATATGACTGAGACACGCTGCAAGCACATCCGTGTGAGCTCTACGATGGCATCCATGCCATCAAAGGCCTCAGACATATCTACACCAAGTTAGAAAAGCGGAGTCGTTTGGTTCAAGAGTCACGCCTAAAGAGCTAAGGATTATAAATTATACTCTACCCAAATTACTTACATCTAAATTGCTAATTTCGAAATATTAACTTCTGAACCAATGGTTATCTCATCACTAACAACAAGCAATTCAGTGCCTTTTCGCTTAGAACCAGCACTATAGTTAAGATTAAATAGATATTGATTTTTAGTTGGATAAAGTGATTTTATTTCAGATGCATTATCGTATGTAAGTATCCACTTTGTTTCTAACTTTGATATTTTACTTGCAAGTTCCACATGATCGCCATGTTTATAGAAGTTTGCATACAAAGTATGACCTTTCTTATAGTAAGGTGGATCAATACAGTAGAATCCGTCTTTAGCTAGCAAGCCATCCGTTGCCTCAAAAAAATCTAAAGCATCCAAGTTATAAAGGAAAATCCTATCCTTAAAATCTTGAATTCTCTCGATTCTTTCAACTAATCCCTTTTTCCCAAACCGACAATCTATTTTATACTTTCCATCTTGCGCAGCACCACCAATAAAGCCAGCTTTTATTATTCCAGAACGATTTGTACGGTTAAGAAATAGCGTAGAAAACCCGCGATCCAATGTGCTATATTCATCTGGTGTACTATAAATACACCGCTGTTTTTTCCACTCGTCTACAGTAACAGGCGTGTCTAAGATTTTTTTTATCAGCTTATCAGGCGCCTCTAAAACTGAATGCCAAAAACTCCAGATTGAAGAATCGTAATCATTAAGATAAATCTTATCTACATGGCCTTTTAGAAGTAAATTTAGTGCAAGTCCGCACCCTCCAGCATAAGGCTCTGCATATGAGCAACCAGATAAATTATTGGTGTGAATAATTTCAGAGACCATCTTTAGCACTGAAGATTTACCACCCGGATATCTTAAAGGAGAAGGAGTTGAAGGCATTTTTTACCGCAAAATATTTAAAGTCAGCATGCATTATACCTATTGAAATTTTTTATGGCCACTCTATGCTTGAATCCCGTATTCTTTTGCTACCAATTTGTATAACTTTTCAAAAGAGTTTAAGAAGTCTTGTTTTGCTTCAGGGTTGTCAGCAAACCACTTTTTAAACACCTTACTAGCATTTCTTGATCCCCAAGCACCTGTATTTTTTTGTTCGTTATACCATTCTTTAGCCTTTACTCTATCAGACTTAATCACATCTAATGGATAGTTTAAAAAGCAAAGCTGTTTTGTATAAGTCATAACAGAACTAGTAGGGGTCCAAAAACTATCTGTATCGTCTAATTCACTCAGGTATTCCGCAAGTACGGTTTCAGGATTAACGGTTCCAGGAAGTAACACAATATTTTTAGTTAGTTTTTTGTTAAGATACCGTTTATAGGCTTTTGTCTCAATAACATCACCGTCCAAAATTATGATTGAAGACGGAAATAAAAATGAATCAACTTTACGCTCGATCAAGTCTAAAAATTGACTACACCCAATTTTACAATCCTTAAACTCAATATGCTGAAACTTATTTCCTAATGCTGCCTTTGCGAAGTCAATGGCCTCAGGATCTTCAGTATAAATTGGAATTTTAGGTATTTGCTTAGAACCTAAAGAAACGTTTAGGTTATTTTTCATTGCCGCATAAGGAAGATTAATATCAGCTACGATGTTTGAATTCACCCTACGAAGGAAGATATTAGTTGCTTGATTTTTACGCTTTGGGTCATTAACTAACTTATCCACCTCTTTTATCATTGTTAAAGAGTGAGTTGTTGCAATAAATTGAATATCAAAGTTTGCAGCAAACTTGAATAAATTTTGCATCAATTTAATCTGAGAACCAGGATAAAGTGTGGAATCAATTTCATCAATTGCTATGATTCCTCCTTGATAATCATTAGGGTAATTATTTTTTAAACGCCTAAAAGACAGTATAGCAAGAAGTATTTTACCTATATTATCTTGACCTGCTGAGTTAGTTTTCCAGTCATAACTTTCACAAGAGACTCCAGCTGTATTCTTGTGCGAACTAGCTAGAGCATCGATCGACTTAATATTGTCGGTGCTAATGAGTATATCTCGATATGCTTTTTCAAAGAGCTCTCTTTCTTTAACATCTAATGTAATTTTAGAGTCTTGTGAAAGACTTTTATCCTCACCAATAGGAATCAGTCTTTTTAAACTTAGATATATGACTGGTAACTGAAAATAACCATCTCCTTTTCCGCGTTTTCCTTTTTGCCAAAAGCGAATTGCTCCACTAGTGCGATCCCTTGTCATGCTTTCCATAACAAAAGGTTCTTCTTGTAGTGATAACTTCAACGTCCATTCATGTTCTTTAGCTTTATCAAATTTATCGGAGAGTTTAAATTTATCTGCAAACATTGAACGATAAGTCCCACCACATAAAGGCTTTTCACCTTTAAGAGGAGAATCCTTACCAATTGTAAATGCTTGAGTTAATATTCCTAAGACCGTAGTTTTTTGAGTACCATTTTGTCCAGCAATTAAAGTTAACAGCTTCCCTAACGGAAACTCTACATTGTCAAAAGCTCTAAATTTTCTAACATGCAAATGCTCAATAATCATAATTACTTTTCATAATGCTCATACAATCCAATAATCTTCATATAATCACATATTTATAATTAAAAATCATTTAATTATCTCACTAAAAAAACCTAGCTAAAGCAATGTGCTCTACGATAAATACCAGCAAAGCTAATCATTCTCCCGCCGTTATCAGTTGCGCCTCTCCCTACAGGAAACACCGGTTCCCCATCGAAGTTGCCGAAGTGCGTTGGAATAAATTGCGTGATGCCGACAGGGATGTCGGCGTAGCTTTCGCGGGGCAGGATGCCCCATCGGAAGCGTTAGCAATTTATCCATAAGCATGAGGTTCAACAACTTCGTCGGGGCGCTGGGGGTTTGTTAAGGGGGACAAGCGCTTTCCCCCTTGGCTCGGGTGTGGGCGAAGCGCCACGACGTTAATTGTTAGACGCAGTCTAACGTAAGCTCAAGCGCAGCTTGGTACTCTTATTGTGGGATGGAATCCCACGACTTTAGTTGTTAGACGAAGTCTAACTTAGAGGTCAGGCGCAGCCTGATGCATTACCAATGTGGAGCGAAGCACCACGACCCTTTATCAAACGAAGTTTGATTGCTAACAACAAGTCACCGTTTGCTACGTTAAGCAAACCCCAAAACTTTAGCTAAACTAAAACAATCCATAAAACAAAAGGATTTGTTTATGCCCATCGCCTGTGTTGCCACCCGCGCTAGCCTCGGTGTCCAAGCCCCTGCAGTACAAGTCGAAGTCCACCTTAGCAACGGACTACCAGCATTTAGCCTCGTCGGACTGCCCGAAGCTTCAGTCAAAGAGGCCAAAGAACGAGTGCGTAGCGCACTTATCAACGCCGGCTTTGAATTCCCCATGCGCCGCATCACCGTTAACTTAGCCCCTGCGGATCTACCCAAACATGGCGGCCGCTACGATCTGCCTATCGCTATCGGCATACTCGCCGCCTCAAAACAAATTCCACTCAAATCTATCGAGCAACATGAGTTTGTCGGTGAACTGGCGCTCTCTGGCCATGTTCGCTATTGCCAAGGCTTGCTGCCTGTCATCGTCGATGCCAGCAAACAAAACACCACCTTAGTTCTTCCCGTTGATAACCGTGAGGATGCCGAACTTGTCGGCTTTGAAAAGGTGCTATTTGCTACACATTTGCAGTCACTCGTCGCCTACCTGCACGGCCAATCACAACTGCCCAGTATCGACCTTAACCTTGAATGGCTGACACAAGATAAAACTGAACCGCTATCTTGTATGAGTGAAGTTGTTGGTCAACATCAAGCAAAGCAAGCGCTTGAAATCGCAGCGGCGGGCAATCATAACTTATTGATGCTGGGGCCACCTGGCACAGGTAAAACCATGCTTGCCAGTCGCATGATGCAGCTGCTGCCGCACTTAGCGTATAACGAGGCCTTAGAGGTCGCTGCGATTCACTCTGTTGCAGGGCATAATATTAAGCCTGATAGCTTTTATCAACGTCCCTTTAGAAGCCCACACCACACCTGCTCAGCTATCTCTTTGGTCGGCGGTGGTGCTCAGCCCAAACCCGGTGAGATTTCGTTAGCTCATCGAGGCGTGCTCTTTCTTGATGAGGTGGCGGAGTTTCCAAGAAAAGTGCTCGATTGTTTGCGTGAACCAATGGAGACAGGTGAGGTGAGTATTTCGAGAGCTGCGGCAAAATTGACCTTTGCCAGTCGATTTCAGTTAATTGCCGCGATGAACCCTAGCCCTTGCGGTGATAGCGACAATGGCAGATCCAGTAATGAACAGATCCTGCGTTACCTTTCTAAGTTATCTGGCCCATTTATCGACCGCTTCGACTTAACCATAGACGTGCCTAAGCTGCCCTTAGGTGCACTCAATAGCCAAAACAGCCAGGCAGAAACCAGTGCCACGATAGCTAAACGCGTACAACAAGCCCGCGAGACGCAACTCGCTCGCTCGGGGGTACTTAACAGTGAGCTGTCGGGTAAACAGCTAAAACAAGATGCTAACTTTGATGATAAAGACCTGATTTTTTTGGAGCAAAGCGTCAATCAGCTCGGCTTATCGGTACGTAGCTACCATCGTTTACAACGTGTTGCCCGTACTATTGCCGATTTACAGCAGGAAGTTAACGTAAGCCGCTCTCACATAGCGCAAGCCTTAGGGTATCGCGCCATGGATAGGTTACTGGCCTCATTATCGAGGCAATAACCACTAAATATTAGTTGCTGTAAACTTTGTCGGTTTAATAGGTTGAAATCCGCCCCTTAACCTTTTACTGCAATTTGTTGCAGTGCTGCTATGAATAAGTCGCCACATACATTTAAGCTGTGCTTTTGAAATACGAAAGTTAACTAACAAGCACTTAAGTTAGGGTTACATAAAAATCTGTTATTATTTGCACAAATCAGTTGTATCAAACCCCAGATTCCAGTAAATTCCGCCAGCTTCGTTAACGCGATGATATTGAAGTCGCAAACATTTGCCTACTTAGATCATATCTAACAGCTTTTTTATAGCATTCACGCCAACAAGAGTAACGTTCAGAACCGAATGAGGTAGAGATAAGTTTATCTGCCACCCCGGTAAACTCACTATTACCATCATTTTTAAGATATTAATGACCCATAACATGCCAAGTAAATTCAAATATAACAGTCAATATGCCGTTAAATCCCTTGCTGCGGGGCTCATTTTGATCGCATTGCTGGCAACGTCTCTTGGTTTAAGCCATTACCAACTCACTCGCCAGCTTACCGCAGTGGCCGTACAACTGGATAATGAGTATCAAACACGCTTGCTCGCTGCAAAAACGCAGATGAAAGAAGTGCAAGCGATGCTCAATAAAGAGCAAGAAACACACTGCTCTGAAGCAACCATAAATTCGCTGAAACAGAAGCTGTTCGAACAAAGTGATCAACCTGTTCCCTGGGTTAAGTTTAACGATGAAACACTTATTTGCTCGGCGATTGGCCGCTGGCCAGTTCCTAAAGGAAGTCGGTTATTAAGCCGCGATATAGACGGCCACGCCCTGTTTGATGGCGAGGACAACCGTACCTTTAACAGACAAAAAACCATTTATGCCAGCGCGGCAAGCAGCACTGCTCATATATTTGTGCCAGTACAATCGGCTGATGCTATCAATACTATTTTAACTAACTGCAAGATATGCGGTGGCATCGATATCAAGGTTAATGGCCATGATTGGGTAAGCCGTAATACCGATTGCAACCCGTTTGCCAGTATCGAATATCAAGCCAAAGACTCTGAGTTTAAGTACACCTTAATCGCCAATGAAACCGCTAGAAATCACTTATGGTTGATCATATTCCTGTTATTACTCATTCCAACCTCGCTGTTAGCGGGGATCCTCTACCTCTTTCGCGAACGCATATTTAAATTATATTGGCACCGTCGCTTTGTGTCTGCGTCGAATCAAGGCGATTTTTACCTTGCCTATCAGCCGATTATTGATACTAACAATGGACGTGTTTTTGGTGTGGAAACCCTATTAAGGTGGCGCACAAAAGGCACTAAACATCGAGAGACCAGCAGTTATATATCTATGTTAGAGCAAGACTCGATAATGCCAAAACTGACGCAATGGATGATAAAAACGGCTCTCAGTGAATTAAAATCGTTACTGAAAAGTAATCAGATCGCTAGATGCAGTATCAATATTAGCGCCAAGCAAATAGAGCAAGGCCGGGTACTCTCTTACCTGCAACAGTTAGCCAATAATGGTTACCCGGTTGATCAGTTATGCTTTGAGTTAACAGAGCGTCAGCCTATCGAATCCTGGCAGGCGATGCGTGAATTTATCGCTGGCTGCAAACAGTTAGGCTGTCGGATTAAGTTAGATGACGTGGGCATAGGCTACGGCGGCGGTATACTTCTTCAACAATTGGAGTTCGATTGCCTAAAGATTAATAAGGCCTTCACCAAGATACTCTCGAGTGAAAATAATCAACCGTTTTTGATCCGCTCCTATGTCGCCATCGCCAAAGAGATGAATATTGCTCTTATCGCTGAAGGAGTTGAAACCCAGGATCAAGCCGAGCAACTTAAGAAGCTCGGGATTCATTTGCATCAAGGCTGGCTCTACTCAAAAGCCTTACCTGCAACGGAACTCAGATCTTACCTTCTCAATCATTAATATAAAAATCTAAGCCCTGGCATTGCCGGGGCTTAACCTTTACTGGTGACGACTTTTCATAAACAAGCATCACTCATGCTGACAATTAATCACAAACGTCCCCTAAATACTAATAGACTGCACCGTTAATCGTCGAAATTTAACATCTAGATTGAGACCAAACCTGACAACGAGTACTATAAGTCTCCAATTTTTTTCTTGAGGTTGTTAATGGGCGCGATAGTGTCACGCATTAGAGGAAGCTTTGCCTTCTTGTGTTATTTTATTAACACGTTATTTTGGGTTACCCCAATTTTTATTATGAGCATTTTTAAGCTCATTCCTTTAAATGTGACTCGCAAGGGCTGCACCTATTTCCTCGATTTTTGTGCCAGCGCCTGGATCAGCGTCAATGGCTTTATCGAAAACCGACTGCATCCGATCAAACTCACGATTGAAGGTGATAGCGAGCTGTCTACCAAAGAGTGGTATATGGTTATCGCTAACCACCAGTCTTGGGTAGATATCCTCATCTTGCAGCGAATTTTTAACCGTAAAATCCCCTTTTTGAAGTTTTTCTTAAAACAAGAATTGATCTTTGTACCTGTACTGGGGCTCGCCTGGTGGGCGCTGGACTTTCCATTTATGCGTCGTTATAGCAACGCACAATTAAAGAAAAACCCTAAATTACGTGGCAAAGATATCGAGATCACGCGTAAGGCCTGCGCCAAGTTCAAAAGCAAACCTGTCAGCGTAATGAACTTTGTTGAGGGTACCCGTTTCCATCCTAGTAAGCACAACAAACAGAACTCACCTTTTGCTCACCTGCTTAAGCCTAAAGCTGGCGGAATGGCTTTTGCCCTTTCAGCAATGGGCGAGCATATTGATAAATTAGTCGACGTTTCTATCTATTACCCCGGCAAGGTGCCAACCTACTGGGAGTACATTAGTGGCCAAGTCAAAGAAGTTAGAGTTCATATCACGGTTAATAATATTAGCGATGAACTGCGCGGTGATTATATCAAGGACCGTCAATTTAAAATTCAATTCCAGCAAGAGTTAAACCTTATCTGGCAGCAGAAAGATCAGGTTCTAGCCCAATTAGCACAAGCAGAAAACACCCGAGAAGAGGCATAAGAGCAAGATGTTAAACTTTTTACCTGCACCCATCTTATATTTTATAAGTACCCTGTTATTGATCATTAATACAGCTTTTTGGGCATCACTTATCAGCATAGGTGGCATCATTAAGCTGCTACTGCCTTTTACCGCTGCTCGTAACGGTTTAACCCATATCATGAATCGCTTCATGTGGGCCTGGGCTACCTGTAATGGAGGGATTTTATATCTACTCGCCGACATTGAATGGGATGTAGAAGGGCTAGAGAATCTCGACAAAAAGAGTTGGTATCTGCTGATCAGTAACCACCTCAGTGGTTTTGATATTGCTGCGCAAACTTATGTGTTACGTAACCATATTCCCATGCTCAAGTTTTTCCTTAAAAAAGAGCTTATGTATGTGCCGTGCTTAGGCTTGGGTTGCTGGGCACTGGATATGCCCTTTATGAGCCGTACTAGCCCGGCTAAGTTAAAGAAAAATCCTAAGCTCAAGGGTAAGGATTTAGCCTCTACTCGCAAAGCCTGTGAAAAGTTTAAAACCATGCCCACGTCTATCATCAACTATGTTGAAGGCAGCCGTTTTACAGAAGAGAAGCATACACGCCAAGATTCGCCTTACCGCTATCTATTACGCCCCAAAGCAGGCGGGATTGCTTTTGCCCTTTCGGCAATGGGCGAGCAGTTCACCAATGTCCTCGACGTGACGGTTCTTTACCCCGAAGTATTTAAAAAAGATGCCTTATATGAAGTAATGCATGGCCGCATGAAGAAAATTGTCGTGCGCGTAAAAGTACTACCTGTGCCTGAAGTGGATAATAAGCGTTATTTTTCTGAAGCTTCTTACCGCGTCGACTTTCAACGCTGGCTCAATGAACTTTGGGAAAGGAAAGATGAAGAGATCCACCAATTGATGCTTAAGCATAATAGCTCTAGCGAACATATTGTTGTTAAGCCTAAACAATAACTATCATTTTCTGCCCATCAATAATCAGGCCGCATTTTAAATGCGGCCTTTTCTTTATTTTGAAATCAATTGCAAGTCACAAAAACGTCAATAATACCAATGCAATATACTCATAAACCAATAAAAACGATATCGCTATAATTGAGCGTAAAAATAGTATGTTCCTCTACCCAGATAGATATACTCCCTTCCTATTCAAACCAATTAACAATATTGCCCTATAAAGCCCTAATGAAAAATAGTCACGGTCAAATTATTGACTGGATTTATAGCCAATAACTGGATAAGTTAACCTCGACTTTAAACATTGATGCAACAAGAGAAACCAAATGTATCACAAGAATCATTTAGCCAGTGTGTTGTTCATTTTCTTATCCGTTTTGGTAAATACCGCCTGCGCCACTCAAGGCGTAGATCAAAGTCGCCAACAAATTATTGAGCTCAGTGGTAGTGATATGGCCCGCTACTGGGTAACAAGAGACAAGCTTATTGATTGGCAGCAACTACTCCCAACAGACACTCATATCAACACTGGCAAACATAAAGCAGTTTATGAGGTATCGTTTGTAGTCAATACTCACGGACAGATGAGTCAAGTCACCATGAAAAATACTGCCAATGGCACTAGGGTTCCTGCTGAGTTATTGGTCGGTGTAGACGACTATCAATTTTTTGCCACGGCATACAACATCACTCGCCAGGCTGTAAAAGTAAATGCCACGGTAGAGCTGTAAATTTACTGCTGTCGCCAAATAATATGGTGGCTATTGTAGTCTTATGCTAATCAGTGCAATACCAATTTGTACAAGCCCAATCTGTATAAGACTGATTTGTATAAGACTAATGAGTATTGCTTTAAAAATAACAAAAAAGGCTCCTATCTAGGAGTAATGCCGATCATTTAGCAGTTTATTGATCGGTTGACCGATCTTTATAAGATGGCAAAATCCGAGTGTTTTTAA
>NZ_JBRIMD010000026.1:0-70481 GCF_052977325.1 Shewanella sp. 0m-6 | reverse complement strand
TACAGATGGTTCACTCAAAAGCGGTGAACAGCGCTTCATACGACCTCACGTCGCACGCCCCAAAGTGAGTTAGCCTTGGAATGAAGGCTGATTACATTTTTTGTCTGTATCCTTGCTATGGGTTAGCCCATTTGAGCTTTTAGCTAAGTAGCTATTAATCGCCTCCAGCGGGGTATGTGCAGACACTGCCGTGACACGCTGCAAGTCCTTCCCTGGAAGCTCGGCCATGACGTCCATGTCATGGACGGTCACGGCCGTGTCTACACCTGATAATAGGTGTACTCAATTTAGGTTGGTGTTGCTTGATGTCCAACACGGAAATGCCCCTTTATTATTTAGAGTAAAGACTCATTCCCATTCCGTTAATGTGCGTTTACCCTATCTATAGTTATCCGAATTAACCCCATCTAGCAGTTTTGTTTCACAGAGCAATTTATCCTCTAAGCATAGTTATTAACCTATTGATTATAAATTGAAGTGATAAATGAAAGACGGCATTATGTGAGGATTAGAAGCGGCTGTTAACCGTATAGAAAGTATTATATTGTTATTGGAGTTTAGCGTGAAAAGTGATGAACTAATATATTCTATCCGTGAGCTTATCTCTGATGTTGCGATAGAAGTAGATCAAGATGCAGATCTTTATCCCATTGTTTCTGTTGATAACAGCGCAGACTACAATTCTATCATTGATAGCCTATATCTATTGGAAGATACTCAATTAGCAATACAAGCGTTTATTACCCGTGATGAATCCTTATCATTTGGTGAAATTTACCTTTACTTTTATGGTGTCTTCAACGCTGTTTATATGCAGCAGCAAGCGTTGTTGGTGATTCTTCGAAAGATGAACTTAAAGTTCGATCCCAAGGTACTTAGAGATTGCAAAATCTTTGATCTTCGTAATAGCTTTGCTGCTCACGGCGCAAATAGGGGCGGACGAGATGTAAAGGAACATAGTTTTATCCTAGATCGACATGCCTTAAAAACGGGGAAAGTTTCTGGTTATTCAGCGAACCACGAAAGTGGTTTTGTCTCTCATGATTATCAAATCAGCGAGTTGATGAACGAATGGGACAAAATATTGCTGGTTCACATAGAGTTAATTCACTCTAAAATCAGCATCAACAGTGAATTGACAATATAGCGTAACATTGATGCTTCAAGGTAAATTAGATAATGGAAAGAAGACCAAGGAAATCTGAAGAGTTATTTATGAATTTGGGATATGACCATTTTTGTCTGCTTAGTGCTGCGTTGTATGCCAGTCATAAAAAGGATATTTATGCCTAATTTTCTTATCGAGTTCTTTTATGTTTTGGCCTTATCTAAGAAAACACAGTGGGCATTAATACTTGGTGTAGTTCTTCACTTTGCTATTACTTTATTAGGTGAACATATGGTAGCCAATTTCGAGCTTCAAGGATCTATGAAGGCGCTAGAAGAGGTGATTTCAAATAAGTTTCTTCGTAAATATGACAAAATAGCTTTATTCACTTTGGTTTCGTTTTGGGTGTTAGCGGTTAAGTTTTATATAAAAGACAAAAAGCGGCTCGCCTAATAGGAATATAACAAGAGACAACCAGCACAGCCATTGTTAATGTTCTGTAAGTGTCGTAACTAAGTTTTGCCCCATTATTAGTTTCACAAGACTAAAAGAACAATTTATATAATGAGATTAGACCAAATAAAAGTAATGTTATTAGGTTTGGAACAAAAGCAACTCAGACGCTGCTCAAGCACTTGAGTAACGTCTGTATTTATACTCTATAGATAATTAGTGTATGGGTGTTCCGAGTATAATTGAAAGCTCTTTTTCAAAAGTCGATTTTTTAGACTTAAGAACATGGTCAATTCGTAAGTAGTATCTAACTAGATCGTCAACCACATCTTTATCGGGAGAATATATATCGAACTTCTTAGTAGCATTATCAATAATAAGCTTGCTAAGCTTTTGATTACCAGAAGCATCCAGATCGTTGATTAATTTGACCACCATCTCAAGATAATATACGTATTGGCTATCGGTAAGTTTGTTCGACTTAACTAAGGTATAAAATGTACTACCAAGCGTGGTAGCCGCCCAGCGAATAGGTACACTGCTGGCATTCAATTTAATCTTGTTATCTTTATCAAAATTATATGTGGCAGCCCCCACCCAGTCTCTTAATGCAGATAAGGACTCATACATGAGATAGTCGAAACAAGTCGGAAACTCTTTCTCTGTGTCTACATCCTGGGAAGGCGCATAGTTCCTAAGTATTTCATCCACATAATTTTCTATATACATCAGCCACATATTGTCTTGATGACCCGTATGGATGGCTCTCGATGTCATCACATTGAAGAAGTAGATACTTACGAAAATAGGGCATGCCCATTTATCTTCTTCGTAATAGGTGTATGAGTAAGGTTGATTGTAATAACTGTCTTCGCCTTTTTGTTTTTTGATAAATTCTAGTGTGTAATCCCCTATGGGTTTCCAGATACTAACTTGAGAAGCTATTTCGATATCTTTAAAATAAAAACTCAATAGCGGGTTAGAATCATCAATGTAATACTCTCCTGTGTAAGAACAGTTTTGGTTATCTCGAAGTTCTCGATATAGAGGACTGGATGTATTCGCAATTAGTTCTTTCAAAAACAACGTTGTAAATTCGTCATTAGCACTAAAACGGACGGTTGTAAATTTTGCACAAAGCAGTGGTTGTGTTTGGGCTAAGTGTCTGACGAAAAGGTTGGACTTAAATAATTCGGCGATGCTTATCGATACATTTCCCTTGTATTTGCTGTTATCGGGCAAGCAATATGATATTGCAAAAGCAAAAGGCTTCATCAAATTAACGAGAGTTGTTTTGGCGCGACTACTCATTGAACTATCATCAGATTTTTCGCCCAGCTCCAAATCAATTAATTCCCGAATAGATGGACGATAAGGTGCCAGTAATTTAGAGCGAATTCGGTCTAACCAATGATCTTGAAAAGTTCTGATAAATTGATGATGGTACTTATCTAGTAAGAATGCCAACGGTTCGAATCGCTGATTTCTTAGCAAATGACTTGATGCTTTCTGCCAATCAGAAATTTTAGATTTAGGAAGCCTTTTCCCTCCAAGCTTTACAGCTAGGTAAAGTAAGATTGCAACGATAGCTGTAAAGGCGGTGAGTTTCTCATTAAAACCCCATAGCCATTCCAGAGGTAGGGCTAGGCCAACAGTATTCAACACAGGAAGATAGATCGTGTAGAGTAAAGTGACGACAAGAAATAAAATCACAGACTTATTCGCCCATGAGAACCTAAGTTTTAAGTCAATTCGTTTCTCTTCAGCGAGTAGAGTGTATCCAGCGACTAAAATTGCCAGAACAGTTAAGGCGTTTGAGTCCAATTTATTACCTTTATTAATTTCAATTTAGATATGCGGTAGGTATGTGGGGTGAGTGTAAACTTTAATTGATACCCATGCATTTACTAATCCCACAGCCAACTCTTAGGCCCTTTGGACTAAAAGATATGTGGGGGCAGTGTAAACTTTAATTGATACCCATACATTTACTAATCCAACTATCCATTTTTAGACCCTTTGCACTAACGCATTAATGTCCAGAAACGAGTTAGCGAACGCTGGAAGTATCTATGATCACCAAGCGATTATGTCGTATAAGCATAACTTTTAAAAAGCACTAATCTCACCACGAAGCGCTTCGCTTTCACGGAGGTCACGGAGAAGATCGTAGAGCAAAAGATTAAAATGTTTGATGACGAGCCTTTTACTGTTGCTTTTGTTCTAGCTGTTGCTTTTCTTCGTGTAGCGTAGCGCTCCGTGTCCTCCGTGGTGAATAGCTTTTGTCCAAAAGTGAGTTATAGCTCCTTTTATTTTTGCCATAACTTCAAAGCTAAATAATCCCAGCTGGCTTACAGAAAACACCAATTCCCCATCGAAGTTGCCGAAGTACGTTGGAAACTCTTTATGAACCAGAGTCGCGTGATGCCGACAGGGATGTCGGCGTAGCTTTCGCGGGGCAGGATGCCCCATCGGAAGCGGTAGCTATTTATCCATAAGTATGAGGCCCGTATCTAATGCATGTAACTTCGTCGGGGCGGCTCGGGTGATGCAAGAGGGGGAAGCTGTTGTCCCCCTTTTGCCCGTGTGTGAGCTGCAAGCTCACGACCTTTATCAAACGAAGTTTGATTGATTTGGCTTTAGATTTAGCTCAGCGGCAAGCGCCGACAAACTTTTGTCCATTTTCGAGTCAGCGAAACTGCGCTGACTCTGTGATCACCAAGCGATTATGTCGTATAAGCATAACTTTTAAAAAGCACTAATCTCACCACGAAGCGCTTCGCTTTCACGGAGGTCACGGAGAAGAGCGTAGAGCAAAAGATCAAAATGTTTGATGAAGAGCCTTTTTGTTCTAGCTGTTGCTTTTCTTCGTGTAGCGTAGCGCTCCGTGTCCTTCGTGGTGAATAGCTTTTGTCCAATAACGAGTTATGGTTTTAGTGTAATGGCATAGCTAATTAACCCTGTTAATTCTAAGCATAAAAAAACCTGCAAAGTGCAGGTTTTTTCTGGTGGTAAAACCGAGGCTCAATTACTTAAGCGGCTGGTTTTTCTCTGCAAACTGATTAAAAATTGCGTTAAATGACAATGATGCACCATGGGCAATCTTATCTGACAGCGTCTTCTTAAGCTGATAACGCACCTTAATAACGGTGCGCTCTTTTGCCAGATTCATGATCACATCATCACTGGTTGAGATCTCATCAACTAAGCCTAGTTCAATCGCTTGTTGACCATACCAGTGCTCACCTGTAGCAACCTTTGCAATATCTAGGTCTGGACGATATTTCGCAATGAACTCTTTAAAGAGTACATGGGTCTCTTCTAGCTCTTTTTGGAACTTTTCACGGCCTTCATCGGTATTTTCGCCAAAGATGGTTAAGGTGCGCTTAAAGTCGCCAGCAGTATGCTGCTCATAATCAATATCGTGCTTTTTCAATAAACGATTAAAGTTAGGCACCTGAGCAACCACACCAATTGAGCCAACAATAGCAAACGGCGCAGAGTAAATCTTATTCGCTACACAAGCCATCATATAACCACCACTAGCAGCGACTTTATCAACACAAATACTTAATGGGATCTCAGCTTGTCGTAAACGGTCAAGCTGGCTTGAGGCTAAACCATAGCCATGAACCATACCACCGCCGCTTTCGACATTAACAATCACTTCATCGCCTTTATCTGCAATAGCGAGAATGGCACTGATCTCTTCTCGCAATGACGCAACTTCACCCGCGTCGATGCTGCCTTTAAAATCAACAACGAAAACCTTAGGTTCAGTTTCTTCGACGTTATCTTTTTGTTCTTTTTCTTTGGCTTTCTCGTCTGCTTTTAACTGCTTTTCATAAGCTTTAAATGCTTTCTTAGATAGCAACTCTTCTTTCAAGTCATGCTTCAACAGCTTTAGGTTATCACTTAGATTCGTTAGCTTAAGTTCACCCTTATCAGCCTTGTGCTTAATCGTTGAGGCCAGCACTACAATCACGACAGCCAAAATAGCCACTACGATAGTGACAGCCTTAGCCAAAAACAAACCGTACTCGTACAGAAATTCCAAAATATTCTCCAGCTAAACCAATTCTATCTCTTCAATTGCGAGCTATTCTACCAGCCTATTTGGCAATAAAACATGCCAATAAAAAACCCAGCTTTCGCTGGGTCTTTTTTTGCACAAAATTGGCAATATGCGCTAGCTAATCTAGCCTACGGGCAGCTTTGGATCACACTGCTGTCTTGCACTAATATCGTTGCAGAGCCTTTACCTGCTGTTAGCGCAAATGCTGCCACTTCTTGCTGCATTTCAACTGTCGCTTGAGCCGCCATGCCATCTGTTACGCCATCAATCTCATCAGGGCTAACAATTGAGCTATGGTGGCCTTTACTAAAGCGCACCGCACCTGAGCCAGCTTCTGTTCTATCAATACACTTAAGACCAAGATTCGCAATCAAAGGCTCAGTACCTGATAGTGGGAAACCCTCAACCGTATTTGGCAATACCTGATCCGGTTTATTGCTACCATCGCCAACCACTTCGATTAAGTGAACAGGTAGCTGTGTGCCTGCAAGTGATGTTGCGTGGTTAATCGGATCCGCGCTATCAAATGCTGTTTGGACTGCAAACGCAAAGGTTGGAATAAACTCAGCGTAAACCGCTGCGACAATCGCATTGTATTCATCACTGCCCTCTTGTGCATCATTAACATTGGCTTCATCAACAAGAGCCTGGAATGACTCTGTAGCGACTATGGTGTCAAATAGTACAGGACCAAAGGTTGCTGAGCCTGCAAACGCACCAGCTAGGCCACCCGCAGGAGCCACTAAAGATGCAGCATTAACAACATAAGCATTTGGCAACTCAGTGCCACTTGCAGGATCTCTTAGACCAGTAGATGCATAGTTGGAGAACGTTGTACCAACGATGCCACCTAAACTTAAGCCCTGAGCACTGATTTTGCTGATATCAAAAATCTGAGGCTGCTGGGCTTGAGCAAGACCTAGATATAAACCTGTTAGAGCCGCACGCAATGCTAAATGGTCAACCGTTGCTTGGCGGAAATTATCACGCACAGTCAAGGTGCTAGCAATGTTAACAAAAGCCAGGGGATTACCGTTTTTAAAGGCATCGGGTGTACCGACAACAGCGCCATAGCTTGGATCCGTTGCTGATACTTCATAAATGCCATCACCATCGGCGTCAAATGAGCGCGCACCATGCAGTGGCATATCAATTGATATAGTAGCGATACCTGATGCAGCGTAAGTACCTGCATAAGCAAGAGCCATCTCTTTACCGCCGCCTAAACCATGCATAGCAATCGTTGTAGGCCAGCCGTTAGTCGGCGGCGTAAACGGTAAGCCTTGTTGCTGATAAAAACCGGCAAGCTTAGTCGCGTTAGGTAAGGTAATTTGTACAGCAACTTTCTCATATCCCTTAATCGCTGGGATTGGGTTGAACTTAGTAAGATGCTTAGCTGGATCTGCAGGAGTACCATCATCTAACAACCAGGTTTTACCTGCAAGCAACGCAGGATTGGTCAAAGCTGCAACCGCATCAACGCCTTGAGCTTCTGCTTGGGCAAAATAATTGGCTTGGCTTAGCGTTTGAGCTTCTAACGCCAATAGCACTGAAACAGGGCTATCGCCTTGCGCTTTCCAGTGGCCGTTTATTAAAGGGTTCAGATCTGCATCCAAACACGCAACCGAAGAGCAGTCGCCATAAATAGGCACTTGAATTTCAGCCTTATAAACATCTGCTAAGTCTGAAACCACATAAGCAAGGCCATCAGCTGGCGTTAAACCAGCGGCTTGGGCAACTGTAATCACATTACCGCCCATAACAACCGGAGCAGGCATTGCAGTTAATTTGGGCGCGTATGGGTTGCCCTCTCTTGGGTCAACCATCAATAATTTGGTGGTTTCATAAACATCAGCCACTGACTGCGTCGTAAATAGTCCCGAGTAAGTCACCTCTTCAGAATTCGGACCACCTGCTGCAGCCATACCTTTTTCGTAACTGTTAACTAGAGTTTGTAAAAACAGCTGGTCAGGGGTTTCTAATGGCTTAGTTTCAATATCAAGTTTTAATAAACCGTAAGTGGCAGACGGCGCAATTGGACGCCCAGCGGAATCTTGAATAAGCGTTGTAGTTGCATAAATATATGACTGACCAGCTTTTAGTGGCTTAAGAGGGATAATCGCCACTTTATTGCCTGAGGCTTGGGAAACGTAATCAACGCCAAATTGTAATTCATCGCCCACTTTACAGGCCGAGACAGAAGGTGCGCCGCTACATTCAGGATCCGATGACAGTGCGCCGCCAACGGTTGCTTCAAATACGCGAACAGCACCCGGCTGAGCAACGGATGCGGCATCAATCGTCAACACTGCGCCATCGTTATCTGTTGCTGGCATAACATCGATAGTAATTGGTGATGTCGTCGACCAACCATCGAGTGCACCTAATGCAATTTGGGGATCAGTATAATCACCATTCTCTTCACTTGGCGCATCTGGATCATCACTTTTGGGAATATTGATAGTGCCATCCATTGTGCCATTAAACAGTAAATCGTTTGGCAGTGGGAGTTGGCCATCAGCCGGATCAAAAACCATAACAGACTGAGGGACCAAAGGCTCAGTTTTGTCCACTAATTCATCATAAGTATCTTCGCTACACGCGGTGAGCCCCAATGCAGAGGTTATTGCTACGCCCAAAAAGAGTTTTTTCATCTTTTTTCCCCAAATCTTGTTGTAATAATTTTGTTTTCACTTCGAAATTGGTCACAATAGTAAATAATGTATGACCAAGAGGACTTATTGTTAGTCCTTAACTGAATTCAAGTTAACGTAAAATTATTGACTTAGCTACATTTTTGTCACAATCGAACACCAATTAAGCGGGCAAAAATTAATCGTATGTTTTAAACGGCTGTTTATCATATCAGCGACTCTAGAAGTGACGGGCGTTTGAGCTCTGAGGAAGTATTAACTCATGTTGGAATATCAAGCAGTAAAAGATTTACTAAAAGACAAAACCATCTTAGTGACTGGGGCAGGAGACGGTATTGGCAAGGCCGCGGCGATCGCTTTTGCAAAGCACGGCGCAACGGTGATTTTATTAGGCAAGACAGTTAAAAAACTAGAAGCCGTATATGATCACATTGAACAAGCGGGCTACCCTACACCCGCCATTGTTCCCCTCGATCTGAAAGGTGCTACAGAACAAAACTATAAAGATATGGCTGACACCATCGATGAGCAGTTCGGTAAGCTAGATGGGTTGCTACATAATGCCAGTGTACTGGGTGTTTTAGGTCCGTTTGAACACATAACAATGAGCACCGTAAATGAAGTGATGCAAGTGAACGTCATTGCAGAGATCATGCTGACTAAGGCCTTGCTGCCTGTTATGCGTAAATCAACCAGCGCATCACTCGTATTTACTTCTAGCAGTGTTGGTCGCCAAGGCCGTGCCTACTGGGGCGAATATGCTATCTCTAAATTCGCAACAGAGGGCATGATGCAGTCTTTAGCACATGAGTATGAAGGCACTAATGTGCGTGTTAACAGCATCAATCCTGGTGCAACTCGCACGGGTATGCGTGCAAATGCATTCCCTGCAGAGAACCCACAAACCCTAAAAGCACCAGATGACATCATGGCCACTTACCTGTATTTAATGGGTGATGACGCTAAAGAGATCAACGGCCAGCAACTTAACGCTCAGTAAGCGAAACATCGCCATACTGGCACGATAGAAACAAAACACTATCGGCACCACAGGATAGACACAAAAAGATAGCAACAAAAAGGCCGCTAAATTAGCGGCCTTTTTTATTCAGACAGTCTCCCGTCTTAAGATAAGAGTTAGCTACGCTGACGCGTAGGCTTGGGCTTACCTGAAGCCACTTTATGTTTGTGTACAGCACGCTTAATCTTAGCACTACGTACTTTGTTACGCGCAACACTGTGCTTGTCAGTACCTAGTAATGTACGGGTTTCTTCATCCATACCAGCCGTTTTGCGTAAGTAGTTCACTTCTTCAATTGGCAGTTCAATCCAACCACCACGTGGCAGGGCTTTAGGTAGTTCAATCATACCGTAACGAATACGGATCAAACGACTCACCTGAACTTCTTGTGACTCCCAAAGGCGTCGAACTTCGCGGTTACGGCCTTCAGCTAAGCTAACGTGCCACCACTTGTTCATGCCTTCGCCACCAGCAGCTTTAACTTTATCAAAGTTAGCTGGGCCATCTTCTAGCGTCACGCCCATACGTAAACGCTGAATACAGCCATCGGTCACTTCACCAAACGTACGCACAGCGTATTCACGCTCGACTTCATTTGATGGGTGCATCAGGCGGTTTGCCAATTCACCGTCAGAGGTAAACAACAATAGACCTGAAGTGTTAATATCCAATCGTCCTACTGCAACCCAGCGTGAATCGCGAGTTTTTGGTAAACGATCAAATACCGTTGGGCGACCTTCTGGGTCTTTGCGACTACAGATCTCACCTTCAGGCTTATGGTAGGCGATGACTCGACAAACCACATCTGCTTCAGCACGAATAGAAACTGTACGGCCATCGATACGGATTTTAGCGTCAGTTTCAACGCGATCACCTAGGCTTGCAATTTCACCGTCAACACTAACTCGACCTGCAGCAATCCATGCCTCCATCTCACGACGGGAGCCATGGCCTGCACGGGCCAAGACTTTCTGCAATTTTTCACTCATTAGTAGACTCTTCTGTATTTTCGGCCACGATTTTTTCTGATGAAAAAAGTGCGGCCAATGATTCGGCATCTGACAAAGGTGGAAGTTCCACAATACTGTCTAAGCCGAAATAAGCTAGAAACTCGACCGTCGTTGCATAAAGCGCGGGTCTTCCCGGCACCTCTTTATGTCCTACAACTTTAATCCAATTTCTATCGTTTAAACTTTTTATAATGTGGCTGCTAACAGCAACCCCACGGACAAACTCAATGTCACCTCGGGTGACGGGTTGACGGTAAGCAATGACCGCCAACGTTTCTAATGTCGCACGCGAATATTTCGGCGCTTTTTCTTGCCATAGCGGTTGTAAAAATGGACTCAACTCAGCCAATGTCTGAAATCGATATCCTCCCGCTACTTTTACTAATTGTACACCTCGATTCTCATAATCGAGCTGTAACTCATCGATACATGCCTTAATTTTTACCCGTGACACATTAAATTGAGACAATACAGTCTCTTTCAATGCTTTAATTGTCATCGGCTTAGCCAACACAAATAGGCTGGCCTCAATTAACTGCTTAAGCTGGTCTGGATTTATCTGAGACAATCAGTACGCCCTAACATGTATCGTTGAAAATGGCTCAGCTTGCACAAGCTCAACCAGCAACTCTTTAACTAATTCCATTAACGCTAGGAAACTCACGACCACACCGCTGCGCCCCTCTTCAAAATCAAACAGCGCTTCGAACGGTAAATAGGTTTCAGCATTAAGTTTCGCTAAAATCTGTGCCATACGTTCGCGAGTCGATAACACTTCTCGCACGACATGGTGGCTTTCTGTCGCTTCAATACGCTTTAATACTGATGAAAATGCTCTGGCAATCTCAGTCAGTGAGACCTCTGGAGGCAGTAACTCAGGCTTGATGTTGGCGGCAGGAACCGCTTTTGCCTGAAATAAATCGCGCTCCATTCTAGGCAATTCATCCAGCTTTTCCTGCGCATCTTTGATCACTTCATAGGCTTTCAATTGACGGATCAACTGGGCCCGAGGATCTTCTTCATCTTCATGCTCAACTTCAGGCCTTGGTAGCAATAAGCGAGACTTAATCTCAGCTAAGGTTGCTGCCATGACAAGATAATCTGCCGCCAGCTCCACACGAGCTCCCTGCAGCAAATTAACGTACTCAAGGTACTGTTGCGTAATAGAGAAAACCGGTAAATCTACAACATCAAGTTTTTGTTTGCGGATTAAATAAAGCAGAAGATCTAATGGCCCTTCAAAAGACTCGAGAAAAACCTCTAACGCCTCTGGTGGAATAAAGAGGTCTTTTGGCATCACCTTGAACGGCTGGCCTCGAACAACGGCTAAAGG
Source organism: Shewanella sp. 0m-6 (assembly GCF_052977325.1). Taxonomy (NCBI): domain Bacteria; kingdom Pseudomonadati; phylum Pseudomonadota; class Gammaproteobacteria; order Alteromonadales; family Shewanellaceae; genus Shewanella; species Shewanella sp. 0m-6. The sequence continues at coordinate 58,827 of NZ_JBRIMD010000026.1, read as the reverse complement.
CAATTTTTGCTGAACGCCCTCCATCCGTAAACCCTCTATATTTTCGCAGACGCGCGATTATACCTGTATACCTAAGCTAGCTCAAGCTGCTCGTTTCAGACAATAGCGAGAAGTGACTTAGGGATCAATATATGTTGATTAAAGCTATAGGCCGTTATCAGTACAGCTATTAATGGTTTCTATTAATAACGGCAACAACGGCCGTCAAACTAAAGGAATGGCGTTACGTCGCCAGCACCTTCACGAACCACCTCTATTTCACCCTCTGACAAGTCGATGACCGTCGTCGGCTTTTCACCTAAGTAGCCACCGTGAATAATCAAGTCGACCTGATGTTCTAGGATGTCGCGAATATGCTCAGGATCAGACTCTGTAAACTCTTGTCCTGGCAAAATTAAGCTGGTTGACATTAATGGCTCACCTAACGCTTCAAGCAGCGCGAGTGCGATCACATTATTAGGAACGCGAATACCAATTGTCTTCTTCTTTGGGTTTTGAAGACGCTTAGGCACTTCTTTTGACGCCATAAAGATAAACGTATAAGGTCCTGGTGTATTTTGTTTAAGTAATCGATAGGCTTGATTATCAACGCGAGCATAAGTTGCCAGCTCTGATTGATCGCGGCACATTAGCGAAAAATTATGATCATTTTCAATCTGCCTGATACGCGCAATTTTGCTCATCGCGTTTTTATCGCCAATTAAGCAACCTAATGCATAGCCAGAATCGGTTGGGTACACAATCACACCACCGCTTTTTATCACATTCACTGCTTGGCTAATTAAGCGGGTTTGAGGGTTTTCCTCATGCATATAAAAAAACTGACTCATTGTACTACCTTCCATTTCTCTGATTGCCAAACCCAGTTCACGCCTTGGGGTTGGTACATATTTTTTCCGATTTCAATCCAACTACCTGGAAAATGAAAATCACTGCCTAACGAGCATGCCAGCCCATTTTGAATACTGAGCGAAATGAGATTGTTGCGATCATCTATAGTCTGCTGTCCAAGCACCACTTCAATCGCATCACCAGCGGCTTCTTTATATTCACGTACTAAACGCTTAAGCCATTTAGCCGACAACTTATAACCGCTCGGGTGTGCCAATACCGATACCCCACCCGCTTGATGAATTATCTCAATCGCGCTGGCCATATCACCCCAATTATTAGGTACATAGCCCGTTTTACCGCGCGCTAAATATTTTTTAAATACATTGGCAGTGTTAGTAGCATAACCTTTTTCAGCGAGCCAACGAGCATAATGGCCACGACTAATCGCCGCATCACCCGCATAAGCTTTTGCGCCTTCATAAGCGCCTTCAATACCCGCCTTGGCTAAACGCTCACCAATCTCTTGGGCCCGTGTTGATCGTAACTCACGTTGGTTAAATAAAAATGCGGCCAACTCGACATTATCGATATCTACATTGAGTGCAACGATATGAATATCAAAATTATTCCAACGGGTTGAGATCTCAACACCGTTAATCAGCTCTAATGGGGTTTCATGAGACTGATTAAAGTCATGGGCTTCTTTCAAGCCCTCTGTCGTATCGTGATCGGTAATGGCAAACATATGCACGCCTTTACTTATCGCGCGTGCTATTAATTCTGATGGGGTTAATTGACCATCGGATGCGGTCGTGTGGCTGTGCAAGTCAACCAATTTAATGTCTGTGGTATTTTCATCTTTCATGGGCATATGATACTTGAGTTTATCCAGTAAAGGTGACTTTAATCCGGTTTTTAGTCATTTACTCCAACTCAAGCGCCTAAACCGACTTAAAAACCCACACTTTTATATTAAACATTAACAGAGAAACATCGGTTATCCGCTTCATTTAGCCGCAACCATTTACACGCATATTAAATAGGCCTTTTACTCCTTATAAAATCAAAAAAACGATTCGACTAATTAAGTAAACCCATTTATACATTTTTTTGAACACACTCAACAAATACCAGCTATTTCAACCACTTTACATGTTCACATCGACAGTTCCAGCGCTATAAATCACTTATTATTGTTACGCCATTAATGGTTCTTACCAGGTTCAACGTCCTCATCAGTTAAGCGAGGTTGAGCCATCAAATCATTACCCTTGTTATAGAGTAAATATAAAAATGAAAAAGACATACCTAGCATTAGTGCTACTGAGTACTATGCCCTTGCTAGCTCATGCCGAAAAAGAGATGGAATTTGCACCTTCATATCTGAGTGTTGAAGGTGATAAAAAGCCGGAGTTAAAACAATGGCGCGACGCTAAAAGCTGCAAAGGCTGCCACCCTCGGCAGTGGAAAGGCTGGCAAGGCTCTATGCACTCCATTGCCTTTATCGACCCTGTGTTTCAAGCTGAATGGGCGATGGGGGAAAAAGAAACCAATGGGGCAGCCAAAAATCTATGCGGTGGTTGCCACACAGTGCTAGGTACCGTAACCCAAACCGTTGAGTTTAAATCTGAATCCGGTAAGTTTGGCGGTTTCACGACCCAAGCAATTGCTAATCAAGGCGTATCTTGTGAAGTCTGTCATAGCGTCGTTGATACCAACATGTCCCACACAGCCATGGGTGAGCACGGTAATGCGTCATTAGCTATCGCCAATGACAAAGTTAAACGCGGTCCATTTGACGACGCTAAGCCTCGTGGCCACAAAGCCGAGTATTCTGAGCTGCATACTAAATCAGAGTTTTGTGCCAATTGTCATAATGTGTTCAACCCTGTTCACGATAACTTTGCGCTAGAACATACTTATGATGAATGGAAAAAGTCAGCCTACGCTGCTGCCGACATCCAATGTCAGGATTGCCATATGGTGCCAGTGGAAACCGCCATGCGCGTGGCTGATGAAATGCTGCCTGCAAACAAGCTTGTGGATCACCGTTTAGGTGGTAAAGCCGCATCTGGTGGGCCGATTAGAAGCTTAGTGCACGACCATGGTTTTGTTGGTGGTAACGCTGTGCTGGCTCCATTACTGGGTGTTGAAAATGGCCAGGCTCACGCAAATGAAGCAATTAAGCGTTTAAAAACAGCCGCAGCTTTAGATGCTGAAGTCACAGGAACCGTGACTTCCCCAGTACTTGAAGTGACGGTGCACAATCGCCGTGCAGGCCATGACTTACCGACTAGTCTCACCTTTATTCGCCAGATCTGGCTAGAAGTGATTGTGCGTGATGTAAACGGTAAGGAGATCATGCGTTCTGGTTCATTAACGGCAGACAATGCATTACCGGAAGGTACAGTGGTTTTTCAAGACACCTCTGTAGATGTTCACGGTAAGCCTGAACATAAACCTTGGAGGGTCGCCAACTTCTCAGTACAAAATACGATTCCAGCCAAAGGCTCGAAAACAGTTAACTACCCGTTTACTCTGCCTACTGGCGTGGCGGAATATAGTGTTGAAACCAAGCTACATTATCGCTCGTTCGATCAAAGTGTTGCAGATCTACTACTAGAAGATAAAGTGATTGTGCCTTCGGTTGAAATGGTTAGCTTAAGTCAAACCTATCAAGGCTTAATGCGTAAATAATCGCTTAATTTGTTAATATGCCGTCACCCTAACCTTGAGTTAGGGTGACGTTTATTGCGGCATAGGGTAAGTTTAGCCACAATTCAATTTCACTTGACGCTGACACTGCGCTGCAGAGTCCTCAGCCGATTCAACCCCAAGACAATAATCGAATCTTAACACCCGCTTTTCAGCTATCGCCGTTTGCTGCGGTTCTATCTGTTGCCAACGCCAACGTTTAATCAGTTTTTTAGAATACTTACCCAAGTGCTTATTCGGAATTGAGCTTACTACTTCAACATTTTCAGTCGTTCCATTTTCAGTAATATCAAATGACAAAACGGTGCAACCTTGAACTCTAGCTCGAGCAAATTCTATTGGATAGTTCGGTGCATTAACTTCTTCTCGATGCCAGGTTTTCGGCGTATCCATGGAAATATCAGTCTGCAAAACTTCCCCATAAATGCGATTCTCGTTGCCCATTTTGGCGTAACTCATTTGCGGAAATAACAGTAATAGCACCGTGCATCCAATTAATTTCATATACATTCCTTTGTGTAACTTTGAGCTTAAGGTGATAATCTAGGCTACATTACTCAAGAGCAAAAAGCATTCTTTCTAAAATAAAGTTCCGATACAGCTTTAACCTTGATCTAATAGATTGCCAATAGAATTATTCAAAATTTTCAGCGGTAACTTCAACTCGAAATAACCTTAGCATTATTGTAAATAGCTGTTGACAAGATTAATCTTAATATTAACCACTTCACAGAGCTTATAACCCGGTTGCTCAAGCTTACTTAAGCTATCGGCTATCACTTTTTCCTCGCAAGCTTGCATGCTACACTCAGCCTCACTTTTATTAATTTTTAAACTGACACGCCCCTATGAAACAGTTGCTCGACTTCTTACCTCTTATTATCTTTTTTGCTGTTTATAAATTTTTCGACATCTACGTTGCCAGTGGCGCGTTAATCGCGGCAACTGCGCTACAACTTATCATCAGTTACATGCTATATAAGAAGCTTGAAAAAATGCATCTTATTACTTTTGTCATGGTAACGGTATTTGGCTCGCTAACACTTATTTTGCACGATGATTCATTTATCAAATGGAAAGTCACTATAGTCTATGCCTTGTTTGCCATCGCACTGGGTGTAAGCCAGGTAATGAATAAGCCAATTTTAAAGAGTATGCTCGGAAAAGAATTGGTTGTAGAAGATAAAATATGGGCGCATGTAACCTGGTATTGGGTTAGCTTTTTTGTCATTTGTGGCCTGGTTAACATCTATGTTGCTTTTAGTCTGTCACAAGAAACCTGGGTTAACTTCAAGGTATTCGGTTTGACTGCGCTAACACTTATCAATACTGTGTTAACCGTCCTCTATCTGTTTAAAAACATGTCTGAAGAAGATCGTAAGGAACTCAAATAATGTGGTACATGATTTCATCGCAAGATATTGAAAATAGTCTAGAAAAACGTTTATCTGTCCGTGCAGACCATTTAGCTCGCCTGCAGCTTCTTGCTGACGAAGGTCGTCTGTTGATTGCCGGTCCACACCCAGCCATTGACAGTGAGAATCCGGGTGAAGCAGGCTTCACAGGTTCGCTGGTTGTCGCTGACTTTGCTTCACTTGAAGATGCACAGTGCTGGGCCGATGCTGACCCATATATTGCTGCAGGTGTGTATGAAAGCGTTATCGTTAAGCCATACAAACTTGTATTGCCGTAAATAAAAAGGACTGACAAGTGAAGATTGTTTCATTTAATATCAATGGATTGCGAGCTAGATTACACCAACTTCAAGCACTCATCGACACTCATCAGCCCGACATTATCGGCCTGCAAGAGACAAAAGTGCACGATGAAGCGTTTCCTTTGGCCGATGTAGAGGCTATGGGCTATCACGTCCATTACCATGGCGGCAAAGCCCATTATGGTGTAGCTATGCTATCAAAAGCAGAGCCAACAAAGGTTCAAAAAGGTTTCCCTACTGATGAAGAAGACGCCCAGCGTCGTATGATAATGGGTACCTTTGTGCAGGAAAATGGTCGTCCACTCACAGTGCTCAACGGCTACTTTCCTCAAGGCGATAACATCAGCCATGAGACTAAGTACCCAGCTAAGCGTAAGTTCTACAAAGATTTAATGCTGTACCTTAATGAGTATCACAATGCAGATGAAGACATTGCTATTATTGGCGATATCAACATCTCTCCTGTCGATCTCGATATTGGTATTGGTGAGCCTAATGCTAAACGCTGGTTAAAAACGGGGAAATGTAGTTTCCAACCAGAGGAACGTGAGTGGCTAAAAACACTGATGGATTGGGGTCTAGTCGATACTTTCCGTGAACTTCACCCGACTCGCAGCGAGCGCTACTCTTGGTTCGATTATCGCAGTAAAGGCTTTGTCGATAATCGCGGCCTACGTATCGATGTGGTCTTGGCAACGAAATCTTTGGCTCAACGCCTAACTGAATCAGATGTGGATTATGATCTACGCGGTATCGAAAAACCGTCAGATCACGCGCCAATCTGGAGCACCTTTAGTTAAAAACCAAATTGGTTCCTCACAAAAAAGCCAGCAATCTGCTGGCTTTTTTATGATTAAAATAAAGGAGTTAGCTTAATTTTTTACCAAAGTATATTGACCTAAAATCTGTTCAAGTCCTTTTGATGAACTCGCTAAGCTGCTGGCCGAACTCACCGAGCTTTGCGCGGTTTCTTTAATTATTTCCGCTTGACCGCGAATATCATTCAGTTGTGTTGAGATCTCACGAGAGGCTGCACTTTGCTCTTCTGACGATGCTGCAATTTGTGAACTCATATCAAACACAATACTGATTGAACTGGCCATACTGTCAACGTCATGGCCTACTGATTCGATAGCTACACGACCTTTGTCAGCTTGTGAGACGATCTCATTTGTAATGTCTGACAGCTTACCCGTGCCCATTTGCAAGCCCTCAATCATAGACTGGATCTCAACCGTTGCTTGCTGTGTGCGGCTCGCTAACGTGCGAACTTCATCTGCAACAACGGCAAAACCTCTACCTTGCTCACCTGCACGAGCAGCTTCAATGGCTGCATTTAACGCCAGTAAGTTAGTTTGCTCAGAAATGCCGTTAATCGTAGTCACCATTGCACCAATTTCTGTTGCTGCATGGTTTAAGTCCTCTACTGACGCCGATGCTTCAGAAATTTTGCTCGTCAGCACGCCTATACGGGTTACCGCTTCAGCGATTTGAGTTTGACTATTAGCCGCTTGCGCCGCATTTTGCTGAGTTTGCTCAGAGGTATTAGATGCACTATGAGACACCTCCTCCACCGCAGCCGTCATCTGCGACATGGCTACAGCTACAGTATCTAAAAACTGATGCTGAAAATGCGTCAACTCTTCACTGCGACTCGCTTGCTGGGTAAACTCGTCAGCTGCATTATTCAGGGTTTGAACATTGCTTGAAATCGCCTGCACCATTTCACTCATGTTATCGGCACTTCTATCAATTTCACGGGCGATAAGGCTGAAATCATCTTTACCGAAAAAGTGAAGTCTATGGGTTAAGTCACCATCAGCAAGTCGCTTAATCGCCATGTACATATCCCATAGCCCGCCACCTAATGATGTCGACACCCAATAACTCAAAAGATACAAGGGCAGTAGCCCAACAAAGGCCAGCAGTAGCATTAGATTAGCTTGTGAAAGTGCCTGCTTCTCCCAGCTCCCTACATGCACTTGTTGACTTAGCGCGCTGCTACCCACTTGTGCACTGACTAAAAGCATATCACCACGGCGTGAAGTCGATAGCACATTGCTAACTTCAATTCCCGCTTTTTGTGCAAATTTGCTCAGCGAACTGCCTGTAAGTTGTTCTGCATTAGCGATATTGGCATAAGCATCAATGCTTGATTGTGCGCGTGCCAATGAGGTGGATTCGATAAACTGCTTACTGTGATGATAGTTTGTTAATGCGACGGTGACACTGAGCAGTGTCACCATAGTACAAAGTAGCCAAAATTTGCCATTTAGACTTAATTTGATCAACAGAGCGTCAATCTTACGGAAATTAATCTGTTTCATTCTATCTTCCCTTGGCCAAAGCCACCCTCAAGTACGGTCCGGCTCTTCACCGAACCATAGAGGTTACTATTATTATATTTATTGATGTACCGTAAAGCAGACTGTTTGTTAAGACTCATTGGCCTCAGCTGTGACACTACCCTGCATTTTCTTGGTTAAACTGATCAATTGGCCAGTAAGTAAACTCATGCAGTAACCGAGTACCGCGCCCAATAGTAATGGCGGAATGATGGCAGCAATATCGGCACCCATGGCAAAAGTGATACAACAGCCAATAAATGCGCCGGGGATAAATGCCAGTTTTTGATGGCTAGCCTGCAAGCACATTGCTGCCGTTGCGATCCCCGTTAAGGTGTAACCCAGTAATGGCGAGACAAAGAAGCTGCTCCCTGAAATAATTAACCAGCCCCAGAAAACCCCAGAAAGATTGGTAGCCATGGCCATCAACATGCCTTTTACGCCGGCATGAGTCTGGGCAAAGAAGGTGCTACAGCTTAGAAAACCTATCCAGGTAACAAGATGTAGTACATCTGCCACACCGGCCCAAATAGCTGCAAGTAATCCTGCTGAAATAGCAATCTGCCAACGATTTTCCATAGCTTACCTCTTTACCGTTAACCCACTTACAGCAAGTGAGTTACTATCAGGTGATCTAAATTACCTTTTTTATATGTAAAAAAACACGATCTAGCGCCAATTATCCGGTTTGCTTGCCGATAAAGTGCACAACAAGCCCAGTTTTGTAGTAAAAAAACTAATTTAACGCTACAACAAGGTAAACAAACAGACCAATATAAAATATTCAAAATATGGCTTATGCCTTAGGCCTTGGTTGTAGTCTGGATGAAATAGCCAATAAAAAAGCGCCTAAAGGCGCTTTTCAACTCGGTGATATTAGACCGATTGCAAAGTAGAACTGACTCACGCAAACAACAAATTGATGCTACCGTTAGTCAAATAATTGATCGGCAACAAATGGGTTTTGTACTCGTTCATCCCCAAACGTGGATAATGGACCATGGCCAGGAATAAACTGCACATCATTACCCAAAGGCCAAAGCTTTGTCGTTATCGACTCAATTAAATCTTGATGGTTTGATAATGGAAAATCGGTTCTGCCGATAGAACCTCTAAACAAAACGTCACCGACCCAAGCTGTTTTACTGTCTTTAGCAAAAAACACCACATGTCCTGGAGTATGACCCGGGCAATGGATCACATTGAGTACTTGCTGACCCACGCTAACCTGGTCACCTTCTTCAAGATATTGTGTCGGTGCAAAGGCGTCACAATGTACAAACCCAAAGTGCTGACTTTGTTTCGGCAAACTGTCGAGCCAGTAGTCGTCAGCCTTATGAGGGCCAATAATAGGCACATTCAGTTGATCCGCTAATAATTTTGCCGCACCAACATGATCAATATGACCATGAGTCAGTAATACTTTTTCCACCACCACTTTGTTTTTAGCAGCTTCCTCTAGAATACGTTCAATATTACCACCGGGATCGACCACAGCCGCTTTCATGGTTTGCTCGCACCAGATTAAACTACAATTTTGCTGAAATGGGGTGACGGGTATTAACTGATACTTCATCGATAATCACCTAAGGCTCTATGTTTCGCTGTGAATGAATAAAGATTACGCCATGTTGGGCTTTTCGACTATCTATTATTAGGATATTTTGCTCTAACGCTCACAAAATCTGCATTAAATTTTTGCCCCATCCTAACTCCGTTTGTCGCTTTATCTTTCCTGCGGGATAAACACTGCATTGGTCATAATTTTTGGTATACAATCGTCAACACTCATTCGCTGTCAGTTCAGTGCAAAACTGACATAGCAATCCTAAGTTATAACCTAACAAGAACTCTTTATAAAAGGTCGACTCGATGACTTCTGAATGTTCAGCCCAACTCACTCTTGCAGGCATGATTGCCCGTAAACATCAATTTCGTTTACCACTTAACTATCAAGAACCTGATGGCGAGCAAATTTCAATATTTGCCCGTGAGCTCTCAAGTCCAGACAATCAGGGTAAAGCCTTACCTTTTATTGTTTTCTTTCAAGGCGGACCTGGGTTTGGCGCCGTGCGCCCCGCGGCGAATGGTGGCTGGATCAAGCGGGCTCTTAAAGAGTACCGCGTGTTGCTTCTCGACCAACGAGGTACAGGCCTTTCAACGCCAGTAAGCTATGCCAGTTTGGCGCATCTGTCTGCCAGCGAACAAGCCGAATACCTGAGCCACTTTAGAGCCGATAATATCATTCGCGATGCTGAGTCTATCCGTAAACGGCTCACCGATAATGAGAAGTGGACCATTCTAGGACAAAGCTTTGGTGGTTTTTGTGTACTTAAGTACTTAAATGATGCGCCTGAAGGCTTAACTGAAGCCTATATCACGGGTGGCATTCCGTCACTGACTCGCAGTCCAGATGAGGTTTATCAAGCGACCTACAAACGGGTACTTGCAAAAAACCAAGACTTTTTTAAGCGCTTTAGCGATGCACAAGACTTGATTAAAAACCTAGCCTGTCATATCCAAGCAAACCCAGTAACCTTAGCCACTGGCGAGCGCCTTACTGTCGAGATGTTGCAGCTGCTCGGGATCAATATTGGCATGGAGCAAGGCCCTGAGAGCATCTATTACCTGCTAGAGCAGGCGTTGATAGAAACGGCATCGGGTACACAAGTTAATCCGCTGTTCCTCGCGCATTTTTGTCAGTTGCTTGATTACAACACCAATCCAATATTTGCACTGCTACATGAGTCTATCTATTGCCAACAAACTGCGTCTAACTGGGCCGCTCACCGAGTGAGAGCGGAGTACCCTGAGTTCAACTACAGCAGCGAAAAGCCTTTCTTATTTACCGGCGAGATGATCTACCCATGGATGTTTGAGCAGTTTAATAACCTAAAACCCCTGCAACAAGCATCGAAGCTTCTGGCACAAAAACAGGATTGGCCAACCATTTACCAAGCCGACACACTTGCAAATAATCAAGTCCCCGTTACCGCTGCTATTTATAGTGAAGATATGTTTGTAGAGATGCAGTACAGCCTAGAAACCGCTGTGAAAATCGGTAACCTTAAGTATTGGCTGACTTCAGAATATGAACACAATGGGATTCGAATGGATGGTGAGCACATCCTCGATAGATTAATCACAATTAATCGTGAGGAAACGCTACGTTAATTAATAAACACTTAAGCTTGATGGAACATTATGTAATCTGTTCCTCACCTGTATCACTTTCGCAAGCCTTATTAAGGCTTGCTTTTTTTTGCCTCATTTTGTCGAAGCCCCCTCACTCTATATCTGTATTGGAAAATCTGCCATTAACGGCACATACTTTTGCTATGACCCTAAATTGTTGCCCCTTAACTTGTGAGCATATGTGCTTAAGGTAAATAGATGAACAGTGATAAACTCGATACGCTACCTGGCGAGATCTTAGTCGGCATTGCTAATGAGCACCTACGTTTAAACTGCAAAGACCGCCAGGCGCTGTTTTATGATCTTGATATTGCAAGTGAACTACTAGAGCAAAAATTGGCTGCAAGTGGCTTTGTGTACGACAAAAATTGCAATCAGTATAAGCCGCGTTAACTTAATATCGATTTACTTACTTCTCTATTTACCTATTTATTTATTTACCTGCTTGGCTGCTTGGCATTAATTGCAATCCAACGTGTAGTGGGCCCCACTAGCATGCCGTAGTCGCATTGCCGCCTGCTCTGGGGTGATATCACGCTGAGTTTCAGCCAATAACTCATAGCCAACCATAAACTTTTTAACGCTAGCGCTTCTAAGTAATGGCGGATAAAAGTGAGCGTGCAGGCGCCATTCTGTATGTTCACAGCCATCAAATGGTGCGCCCTGCCACCCCATAGAGTAAGGAAATGAACACTGAAATAGATTGTCGTAGCAGGTTGTTAACAGCTTTAAGATCTCCGCTAACGAGGCTTGCGTAGTGTCGTTTATCTCTGTCATACGCTGAATATTAAACCGAGGTAATACCAAGGTTTCAAAGGGCCAACCCGCCCAATACGGCACCACCACCAGCCAGTCATCATTACTCACCACAATCCGCTCTTGCCGCGTTAACTCTTTCTCGACGTAATCAGCTAATAAGTTACTGCCGTACTGCTTCTCATACTCCAATAAATTTCGCTGTTTTGTCTCTATTAAACTGGGGAGCTGTTGCTGCGCCCACACTTGTCCATGAGGATGCGGGTTAGAGCACCCCATCGCAGCACCTTTATTTTCAAAAACCTGTACCCAAGCATAGTCTTGCCCAAGGTCAGCAGTTTGCTCACGCCATGTATTAATGACCCGCTCAATTTCCGGAACAGATAACAAAGCAAGTGTTTTAGAATGATCGGGGGAAAAACAGATCACTCTGCTTTCGCCTCGCTCGGTGCTAAATTTAAATAGCGGATCATCAACACTCGCTTGCGGCGTATCGGGCACTAAAGCTGAGAAGTCATTTTTAAACACGAAAGTGGATTGATAGTCAGGATTGGTTTCGCCGTTAACTCGAATATTACCTGCACATAAAAAACAGTGAGGATCATGACTTGGGGACGCTGAGAGAGCTGGCGCTTCAACCTGTCCTTGCCAAGGACGCTTTGCACGATGAGGAGCGAGTAACACCCACTGAGATGTTAATGGGTTATATCGGCGATGAGAGTGCTCGCTAGGATCAAAATGTACATGGGGTATTTGCGTCATGACCAAGAATAATAGTAAAGTTTAAATACCCTATGCTCAGCTAGTTAGGCTTAATAGTCATTCCTAAAAAGGCGCATTTAGCTCCTAAAAAACAGCTCTGATGATTATCTCAGCGCAAATAACGTATCGGCTCAATCGAGGCAGAAACGCTACGCAATAACAGCACCTGCATGCGACTAACCAGATAACTAAATTGATAACTACCTAGATAACTACCTAGATAACTAAACTAATCCTAGCTAGCACGCTTGTTAGAGTGTCGCACTGAAATCTTTCATTACAGCGCTTGCGACTATAGCCGAGCCTCAATCAATAAATTCAAACTAGTGCTAGAGCTACAAACTACAAACTACAAACTACAAACTACAAACTACAAACTACAAACTACAAACTACAAACTCTTATACAGCTAAAGACTCAGTTAAAAATTTAAAATGATTACACTTCATAATTTTAATAATATTACGTTATCATTAGTTTGTACTTAGCCAACTAACATAGCGGTCGCCTATCTACTATTCACTCGGTTAATGATTAGCATTCTATGAGCTACATTCAAGCAACTATATTCAATTGACAATTAGTATTCGGCGCACCAAGCCAAGCTCAACGCAAAATATACATCAAGGTCGGAGATCTTTATGCTCAATCCAATTTGGTTAAAAACATTTAAAACACTGATAGATATTGGCCATTTTACTCAAACGGCTGAGAAATTGTACATGACTCAGCCTGGTGTCAGTCAGCAGATCAAAAAGCTTGAGCAAGCTTGTGGCCATTCCCTTATCAAACGTATTAATAAACAGTTTGAAATTACCGAACAAGGGCGTCAGGTCTACGAATATGCGCGAAAAGTGGCGGCTCAAGAAGATGAGTTGCTAGAAAGCCTAGATTTTGATGATCCCTATTCAGGACAATGCCGTCTATCGTGCTCAGGTGCTTTAGCGCTGTTATATTATCCCAAGTTGCTAACCCTACAACAGCAACACCCTGCACTATCGACCTATATCGAAGCGGCGCCAAACTATAAAATACTTAAAGATATAACCGAAGGAGCTGTCGACATAGGCGTGGTCACTCAAATCCCTAGCGTAAGTGAGTTCCATTATGAAGCGATAGGCCATGAGCCCCTTTGTCTTATCATGCCAAAACAGTATCAAAATACAGTCGTTGATACTCAATGCCTATTGCAATGTGGTGTTGTAGCGCACCCTGACGCTGCGCACTACCTATCACGTTATTTTGACCAATGCGCAAATCCTGAGTTTTCAGAGCTCAATATTGAGACTTTACCTACCACAAGCTATGTCAATCAGCTAAGCCAAATCCTTGTGCCAATCTCTCAAGGACTGGGGTTTACCGTACTCCCAAAAAGCGCATTTGATAGCTTTGCAGATAAAGAACTGCTGTATGTCCATCGCCCGCATTCTGCCGTGACTGAGCCCCTTTACTTGGTTTATAAACGCAACCGTGAACTACCAGCACGTTACCACGCCGTACAAGCGCTATTACAATCAAGCCACAAGCACTCATAGCACTGGCAATTAAAGTCTGAATTTATGCTTTATGTGCTAAAGATGCTGTCAAGCCGTTAAGTTTTATTTTCGCCCCTCCTTTATATAAAGTGTTAAACAGGTCTAATTGTGTAATTTTTTTACACTATTAGACGCTTCACGCTATTTACTCTTGGTCTTATATGCGAAAATAGCTAAAACGAGTAGTTAACTTTCAGTTAACGACTCATCAGAGCGCTAGTGTCCCTACCAGCCTGAACTTCACCTAACGTGTAAAATTAGACCTTAATATGAACTCCTATTCGCTCAAGAAAAAGATACTTATCTCTGTTGTGTTAGCCTTTTCCATCGTAATTGGACTGCTATCATGGCAAAGTTTTTCCAGCCAAAAGCAGCTACTACTGCAAAGCAGCGCTGACCAGGTCAGGCAGCTTGGCGAGCAGCAAGCGGCTCGAATTGATGAATGGCTAGCCGATCGTCAAACCATTATTAATGCTACCGCGACAAAAATTGACGGTGATAGTTTAAATGTACTGCAGCAGGCTCAACTTTCGGCCCCTTTCGAGCTGGCGTATTTCGGTTCACAAACGGGATTAATGCTAGATTCCGATCCGAATATCGACCGTACAGGCTATGATCCTCGTAGCCGTGATTGGTATAAGCAAGCCATGGCTAAACAGCGCCCCATCTTAACGAAACCTTATATCGATGTAGCCTACAATATTCTAGTGGTGACAATGGCGCAGCCTGCTAAAGGTGGCGTAGTCGGTGGCGACTTATCGATTGCTAGCCTAGTAGATAGCGTTAACAACATGAAATTGCCTGCAAAAGGCTACGCCATCATGATGCATAAAGATGGCACTGTTATCGCTTATAAAGACCATGCAAAAGCCATGGGACCCATACAAAATATTGACCGCGAGCTTAATGCTCAAATTGCGTCTAAAAGTCGTCAAGCGGGTAGCTTGTTACCGCTTTACTTTGAAAGTGAGGGACGTGACAAGTTACTTTGGGGCTCTGAAGTCCCCAATACTGATTGGGAGCTTATTTTTGTTCTCGATAAAGAAACCTTGGAAGCACCGCTAAGCAAATTACTACTGACCCAACTTGGGTTGTCAGCACTTGCGCTGCTTTTTAGTGTACTTGCCATCTCGTGGTTCTTAAGCATTCTGCTCGCGCCATTGAGCCGCGTCTCCCAAGCACTAGCCCATATTGCTGACGGTAATGGCGACTTAACCCAGCGTATTGAAGTGGATACTCAGGATGAAGTCGGTGTGTTAGCCACAAGTTTTAACCGTTTTGTAAGCAGCCAACACCAACTGATAAGCCATATTCGACAACTCGCCAATGAGTTAGATAGCGATGCCCAACACAGCTTAGTGACCAATCAAACCACGGTAGACGAGTTACAACGCCAGCAACAAGAAGTGGCTATGGTTGCTACTGCCGTGACAGAAATGGCCAGTGCTACCCATGAGATCGCCGCCAACGCAGAAAATACCGCAACTGCGGCGCAGCAATCTGCCACCAGCAGTGAAGAAGGCAAAGACTTAGTCGACAAAACTCGCGGCACGATTAATTCGTTAGCAAACGAAGTCGGTGAAGCGACCAATGTGATTGGCGAATTAAATCTTCATGCACAAGCTATCTCAGGCATCTTAACAACCATTCAAGGCATTGCTGAGCAAACTAACTTATTGGCATTAAACGCAGCTATCGAAGCCGCTCGCGCGGGTGAGCAAGGCCGAGGATTTGCCGTGGTTGCCGATGAAGTGAGAGTCTTGTCACGTCGAACTCAAGACTCAACACAAGAGATCTACACCACTATCGAAACCTTGCAAAACACCACCAAAAAAGCGGTGTTATTAATGGAAAGTAGCCAAGGGCTTGCCAGTGACAGTGTTACTGATGTTAATGCCGCGGCCCATGCACTAGAGGAGATCACTCAAGCGGTTAATGTGATTTCAGATATGGCAGGCCAAATCGCAACTGCAGCCGAGGAGCAAACTCAGGTGACTAATGAAATCACCCAAAACACGGTAGCGATTAAAGATGTGACAGATGACATTACTGAGTCAGCATTAGCACATCTGGATCAAGCGCAAGCACTAAAAGATAGAGCCGACAACCTCAACTCAAAGGTCGCAACCTTTATCTTGTAAACGCTAAACTGCGATAAATAGAGCGATAAAAGGGAAGCCTAATCTGTTAATGACACAGCTAGCGCTTCCCTTTTTGTTTCTAATACATAAACTGATTAACGCGGCGTTAAGTGCGCCACCCATCCACCACTGGGGGCAAGGGTAATATTTATTGCACTCTTTGCTGTCACCGTTTCAGTCTTAGTTTGATAATCACTGCCATATTTATCGGCGTTATTGCCATCGGCGAAACTGCTCATCTGATATTGCTGTGACTCGTTCAATCCGAGCAAACTCAAGTCCAAGGTAAATTCGCGTGGCCTTGAGTTACCCATTACACCGATAAACCACTGTTTACCTGAACGCCTTGCGATAATAATGTGATCACTTATTTTGGCAGACAATACCTTAGTTTCATCCCATACCGTTGGCACACGGGTGATAAACTCAGTGCTTTCGTGTTCACGCAAATAATGAGACGGTGTATCTGCGAGCATCTGCAATGGGCTTTCAAACACCACATACATCGCCATCTGGTGCACTCTTGTGGTTTTACTCATTGGACGATTAAAATTAATCCTGAAATTATCGGGTTGAGCATTCACCATCGCACCAGGAGTGTAATCCATTGGGCCCGCAAGCTGGCGGATAAACGGCAGAGTTAAGTTATGCTCGGCGGTGATGTAATCGGCCCATTTATTATGCTCAAGACCACGCACGCCTTCTCGAGTGATCACATTTGGGTAAGCACGGCGTAGACCCGCTGGCTTATACGAGCCATGAAAATCGACCAAGAGTTTATGCTTAGCGGCCTGCTCAGCAATCTTCCAGTAATAGTTGACCATGGCTTGATCGTCTCGCTGCATAAAGTCGACTTTTATGCCCGCAGCGCCCCACCGCTCGAATAGTGCTAATGCCTGCTCAAGTTCATTGTCTAACGTCTTCCAGATCACCCAGAGGATCACATCGACGTTTTTACTCTTACCGTAGGCAATAATCTCTTTAACATCGATATCATCGACAACATTTAACACGCTGTCTAAATGATGCCATCCCTCATCCAATACTATGTACTCGATGCCATATTTGGCTGCAAAATCGATATAGTACTTATAGGTCTGAGTGTTAATCCCGGCTTTAAAATCGACGCCAAACACATTATTAGCGTTCCACCAATCCCACGCCACTTGCCCGGGTTTCACCCATGTAGGGTCAATCGCTAACTCGTCTGCTAATAAGTACGACAACTCGTTAGTGAGCAAGTCAGCATCAGCTTGGCTAATGGCAAAAATTCGCCAAGGAAATACGCCCGCTTTAGGTGCAAGCTCTATCGACTCTCTCTTAGCGAGATGGTCTGCGCGCTTGAGGATATTCTCATTTCTATCAGAGTCTTGTTTAAGTTCACTATCAAGCACGACATTGGCAAAGCGAGCGTTAAAGCCTAATGCGTTGCTGCCTTCAAGCCATAGCCCCGGGTAATCCCTCAAGCCCGTTTCGGTAATAACGAGTTTAATACCTTTGACATTGATACCGGCATCAGCGTCAACAAGCAGCGGCAAGCTAGCAAACTGCTCAGGCGTAATTTCAGATAACTTTTTAGGTAAGTACAAACGTTCATTATGGCTAATAAAGCTGGATTCTTCGGGAAACAGTACCGAATGATCAGCAGCAAAATTAATCCCTACCGTTTCAGCCATCACCACTAGCTCTCCCCGCTGTTCAGTGCTAAAGCGGTAGGCTAAACCTTGATCAAAGAGCCTAAAAGTGAGTGTAAGCTGGTTATCAAAAGTGAATGCCAATTGATTGTATTGCTCATGTACCCATTTAGACTTTTGCTGTACATGGGGCTGTAATTGACGATCGACACTCGTTCGCGCCATATCAACAAGTTTTGCCTTAGATAAATTAGCCTGCATGCCTTGAATCACTATGTCGGCGACGGCATCTTGCAAAACGGGCTTACCGGATACGGTTAATGAGTAATGAACTCCTGATTCAGCGTCTTGAGAAACACGTAATTGCAGTTGCCCATTGGGTGAGGCTAAGGTGTATGCCACCGTGTTTTCAGCGGAATGAGCTAGATTAGCGGCATTAACCGGAATCGATAGCACAAGGGGAAAACTGGCAATAAACAAAAAAAATGCTGCAAATTTATAGGGATGGATAATCATAGCGGTCTCGTAGGCAAGCTTGAGTCAATAGAGTCGAAGGGGAGTGCAAAGCCTTATGGTGATGAGGTTAAGTCATTACGACTTAACCTCATCTGTTTACCGTCTTTATAGGCTAACGCTGATAGGTGATTGTCCGTCCCAGTTAATCTGCTGCAACTCACCTTGCTGCTGCTCAATGGTGATGCTAAAGCCTTTATCTGCGTCTTGAACACGACTCACACAGACATCGAAATTACTCTCAAACGCGCGAATATGCTTCAAGCACATATTATTCCAGCCTGAAGGTAAATAAGGCGCGACGTCAAAACGTTTAAAGCCTGTTGGCTCAATACCAAAAATCCCCTCAGTGACGACTCGAGCATAGAGCGCACTCTCAGCAGATAGATGGCGCTGGTCGCCTTCAGGCCAAGCTTCTACGGCGTAAGGTACATGCTCGCCGAGCAAACGCTTACGTGAATAATACTTAAAGTAGCGCATTGCCGTATCGGTCTCTTGAGCCGCAAAAATACCTCTAAACGCATAGAGTGTTGCTCTATCCCAGAAAGTCTTATTGCCCGCCTCACTGTAGATCCCATCTTCACTCCACAGCTGCTCCGATAATACCGCCGCTAAGGTTTGATCTTTGCGGTCAAAAATTCCAAATGAAAATGGCAGTGCAATCCAAGCTCTTAACTTGTCGTTACCTTGATAGTATTGGTAAGTATCGAAGCCTTGAACATTTGCACCGAAGTAAGTTTCGATATCTTGTGCCAGCTTCTTGGCTCGTAACTGGTAGTCTGTGGCAATCGCTGTACGCCCAAGCTCCTCATTTAAATAACTCGATGAGATCAGCGCGCCGTAAGTCAGCATATTGGTACTTAGGTTAACATCACCTGCTGGGAATCGCCCTTCTAGCTCGTCGCTATCCGATGCAATCACCCCCTCGCTTGTTTGCTTGCCGTAACTAAAGTCGATACACCAATCGATTAAAGGCAGTAGCGCCCTAGCTTGCTCTTCATCGCCATAAGCCAGTGCAAATCGGCTTGCACCGTAGGCGATCATGGCGCAGTCTCCTCTATCGCCAGCACCGTTCCAGATATCATCCCCCTCGGCAATAATAGAAGATGGAATGGCTGTGCCGTCATCATTCATAAAGCGAGCAAAATGCTCGAAACTATTAATTGCCGATTCATTACCGACTGCATTGCCTAAAAATGGAAAGAACGGGTTGATATATTCAGCCTGATCGTTAGCCCAGATAGCGGCGTAATAGCGACCGCCTCCTGGCGCATGCATCAAACCGCCCTTAGTTCTAAAAATGGATTCTGCGCTACGAATTTTGGCGAACTCAAACATCTTGTTGATGTTTTCATCGGGGGTGACTAATTGAAGGTTGTTATGCAAGCTCGTCACATAGTCTTGACGCAGTTCAAGTTCTCTTGCAGCGTCAAACTCGCGATTTTGCCCAGCTTTAGTGGCTTTGAATTCTAGGTAAACCGTTAATGTCTCACCCGCTGCTAATTCAAATACTCCGGATTTGTCGCTAGCCGCTTCTATACGATAACGACCATATACCCCATTTTCAGCTGGAGTATCAACGCGGTAATCGAGCTCGCCAATGCTCAGTTTTACGCTTTCATTGCTAGTATTACCAAAGGTCAACGCTTCAACCATTACTGGCAGAGTCGTACTTGGTGACAAGATACGAGTCAACTCAACACCTTCAGCAATAAGGCTTGTCAACGACAGGCGCCCATCGATACGAGCCTGTTTAAGCTTCTCTTGCGTAATACTCTGCTCATTAACGGTAATAGACGGCGAAACAGATAACGGAAAATCATGAATAAGACTCGCATGAGTATCATTTGGAATGGTGCGCAGCATAGGCCACACCAGCTTTCGCGTTAAGCTCAAGTTCCCGTTAATATCGCTGCCATAATAGATAATGGCAGATGTTTGTTCGCCACTCATCTCGATATGATCTTCATGGCTATCTTGTACATCCCAAACCAAACCATTGTCAGTTAACTGCCAGCGGTCCGTTAAGGTCGCGGCTAAGCCATTTAACACTTTGTTGTCTTGTACTTGCGCAGCTGCGGGCAATACGTCAGGTTGTCGTTCAACATTCGCATTACTTGCAGTTTGAGAGTCATTGGAACAGGCAGATAATATGGCAATAGCACAGGCTGAGGTGATAAATAGCTTTTTCATAAAACTCTCGTATGTTTTGCGTTATTCAAGTCAGTTTATTATTCGTTACTGCCATCAAAATTTTGAATCAAAATCTGTAGACCATTAAAAATAATAAAGAAGTTATTGAAACTGATTGAAACACGAACACTCTCAAGTTCGCTTACGAGAAAGTCGTAAAGCCTTCCTAAAAAATCACCTCAGCCACTCACCTTACGACGGAACTCTAACGGTGACATGGCAAATTCGCGCTGAAAAATATCGTAAAAACGGCTAACCGAGCCAAAACCTGCCTCTAGTGCAATATTAAGCACTGGGCTTTGGGTATCAATAAGTAGTGCTTGAGCGTGCTGTAGCCTAAGCTGATTAATGTATTGCTTAATCGACACTTTCATCACCCGATTAAATAACTTCATCGCATAGTTTTTATGCAAACCCGTTGAGCTTGAAACATTTTCAATTGTAATTTTTTGATCGTAGTTATCGGCAATATAACGCAACATGGTTTGAATATGGTTTAGGCCACCAAATACAGGTCTATCCTCACGTTTACTCACTTTATTGGCTAAATCAAAGGTGCTGTACTGCTCGATTGACATGCGACGAATGCGGCCACGGATCTCATTAATCACTTGGCTAGTCAACAGCGGCTCATTTCGCTTAATGTCGGTTTCCCAGATCTGTGTTAACTGCTTGTCACAAGCATATAAACTGTCAGACACAATGACCTCGCCATGCAGCAGCTGGCTAACAAAGGTGCTAGGCAGCATCCAAGTGAGAAAAGATTGTAAAGGGATATAGATGTTAACCAACTCGCCTTCTCCGCGAGAAGCGGTCATTTGGTGGGGAAATGACGCCCAAAAGATAATCATACGTCCCTCTGGGACAGTGATTTCTTGGCCGTTAATTAAATAGTCAGCAGAACAATCAAACAGGTAATTAATTTCGATGTGGCCATGCCAATGGCTGTGCTCCATCACAGCAGGCTGTTTACGGTGAAAGCCAAACTGCGTATCTTGCGCCTGCACCGTTAAGGGGCTCGCCTCATTAAAAGCAATTTTTTCAACCCAATCAAACATCTGCCTAACCTCATGACCACTGTTAAAAGCCAAGCTAACCCATAGGTCTTAGTTACACAATTGAAAGTTACTAAACAAGATATCAAGCTGATGATTTAGGAATACAGTTTAAACAAATAGTTTAGGAATATGGCTTGGGAATAAGTAAGTTATAACTTGCTTTAACCTTATTCCAATCTGCTTAGCTTTGCGCCACTCCATACTTAAGTACAATGCTTCAAAAGAGTCGACGCCCTCAATAAAGCCTCTATCACTTACTAGTAGGGGCTCTCTTACTCGTACTTGTTTTTTTAGTCGGCGTTTTTCTAACGGCAGATGATTTAGATGTAGCAGCCTTTTTTGCGCTATAACGACGTTTTTTAAAGCCGTTATCCGGCGACTGAACCCCTTGTAAAGAAGTCGGTAACTGTGAGCCCGCTTGCTCAATCAAGCCTTGTAAGGAGCTCACTAAGGGATCCATAAAATTCTGATACTTGGCTTCTTTACGACTAATGGCATCGAGGTTGTTTTCCCACAGCGCGGTCATATCAGGCGTTGTCGCGCTTTGCGGTAAGCTGTTAATTAAGCCTTTGCCCACCTCGGTAGCCAAAATGGATTTACCTTGGCGGGTTAGATAATTGCGCTTAAAAAGTAGCTCTATTATGCCAGCACGCGTCGCTTCAGTGCCTAAGCCGTCGGTGTCTTTTAAGATTTTCCGGATTTCATTATCGGTGACATAGCGGCTGATCCCCGTCATTGCCCCCAGTAAAGTCGCATCGGTAAAATGCTTTGGGGCTTGGGTGTTTTTTTCTAATAACTCGCCACGCTCGCACAGCAGAACTTGGCCCTTTTTAAGCGCTGGGATATTGGCAAGATGATCGCCATCTTCAGTCTGCGATTTATCACTCGAGCTTCCGCTATCTTGTTTCTGATTGGCAGATTGCTTAAGTAACTGCTTCCAGCCTAGCGCAGCTTCCTGTTTGGCCTTGGTTTTAAATAAGCCACCGGCAATGATGATCTCAACTTGAGTCTCTTTATACAAATAAGTCGGATAAAACTGCATCAAGTACTGACGCGCAACTTGCAAATACAACTGTTTCTCAGCCTGGTTAAGGCTAGATAGATTGGCCGTTTTTTCGGTTGGCACAATCGCATGGTGGGCATCAACTTTTTTGTCGTTCCACGCCTTTGATTTGAGCTTGGCATTTGGCTCATCACAGCCAGACAATAGCTCACTCGCACCACTTAATACTGCGCGAATAACACTCGGCGCTAATCCATGTTGCTCAACAGGCAGATAGCGGCTGTCAGAGCGTGGATAGGTGATAAGCTTATGTTTTTCATATAACGACTGGCAGGTATCGAGCACTGACTTTGCGCTCATACCAAAGCGTTTAGCCGCATCAATCTGTAGCGCCGATAAACTATAAGGCAAGGGAGCATTTTGCTTCTTGTCTTGAGCTATCACCTTTTCTACCAAGGCACTTTGGCCGTTGATACGCCCGACAACGTTTTGCGCCAAACCTTTTGCCAGTACCCGTCCCTCTTCATCCATATAGGGCTGACACGCTTCACTCGGTTGCCATTTTGCACTGAATCGATCTTGGTTATCGGTCGCTAAATGCGCTAACACTTCATAAAAGGGCTTAGACACAAACTCAGCAATTTCAACATCACGGCGTACCACAAGCCCAAGTACCGGCGTTTGTACCCGTCCCACTGACAGCACACCTTGGTAACCCACTTTTCGGCCTTGGATTGTATAGGCTCGGGTCATATTCATGCCATAGAGCCAATCGGCGCGAGAACGCGCTAGCGCTGAAGTTGATAGGGGAATAAACTCACGGTTTGAACGCAATTGCCCCAGCGCTCTTGTTACCGCTTGAGGATTTAAATCGCTGATCAATAAACGCTGAGCTTGTTGTAACTTTGCGCCTTTAACACCTAAGTGCGCGATAATTTCATCGACTAATAGCTGTCCTTCTCTATCAGGGTCGCCCGCGTTAACTAACTGAGTCGCCTCTTTAACAAGCCCACGTAGCACAGCTATTTGGCCGCGCATCTTAGCTTTAGGTTTCATCTTCCAGTTATCAGGCACGATAGGCAGATGCTCAAATTTCCATGACTTGTATTCAGGTGAATATGCGTCTGGCTCAGCTTGCTCTAACAAGTGGCCGACGCACCAAGAGACACAATCACCATTGGCTGCGCGAATAAATCCGTCACCTTTCTTTAAAGGCTTAGGCAACACATCGGCAATGGCTCTTCCAAGGCTGGGTTTTTCGGCAATATATAAGATCATCTGCGAGACTAGGATTACTGTATAAATTAACAGTAACTGTACCTTGAAGCTGTAAGCGGTGCAAACGAAACTCTTAAAGCAGAGTGTATTAATCGTTCAAAACCATTCATTTGCTCAAAGAGTGTTACACTTTTTGAGAACGGCTCTCATTAAGCGTTTTAATTTCAATTGTCATTTTAAGGGTTAACGTTGTGCTTATCCCCATCAGGAGCTGTCACACTCTCAGACATGGACATGGACATGAGCATGAGCATAGACATCGTCTATCATCGTTATCAATTAAGGCTGAAAACAAAAAAGCCGAGCGGTTGCTCGGCTTTTTTATATCGCATCTAGCTTAAGGATGACAAACGTTATGCATCTCTAAATTAGTGCCAATATCTTTACTACGATTTGCCTTAGCATCATCGTTACGCAACTGCGTGATGTAATCTAAGTATTCTTGATTTACATCGTTAGTCACATACTTACCGTCAAATACTGACGTTTCAAAACGCTTAATTGAAGGGTTTTGTTGACGTACAGCTTCAATCAAATCTGGTAATGATTGGAAGATCATCCCGTCAGCACCAATCAGCGCATTGATCTCTTCAACATCACGACCGTGAGCAATCAATTCATTTGTGGTTGGCATATCGATGCCGTACACGTTAGGGAAACGAATTTCAGGTGCTGCTGAGGCGAAGTAGACCTTTTTCGCGCCGGCGTCACGTGCCATCTCGATGATCTGTTCTGAAGTGGTACCACGAACAATTGAGTCATCAACTAATAATACGTTCTTGCCTTTAAACTCGGCATTTATCGCGTTAAGTTTACGGCGCACAGACTTCTTACGCTCTTGTTGCCCAGGCATGATAAAGGTACGGCCGATATAGCGGTTCTTAACAAAACCTTGGCGGTAAGGCAGATCCATATGACGCGCGATTTCAAGTGCGATATCGCATGACGTCTCAGGAATGGGGATCACGACATCGATATCATGATCTTCCCACTCTTTGTTAATCTTCTCACCCAGCATGGTTCCCATATTGACACGGCTGCTATAAACAGAAATGTTATCAATCGTAGAGTCTGGACGAGCAAAATAAACGAATTCGAAAATACAAGGAGAGTAGCTTGGCGAGTGGGCACACTGGCGGGTATAAAGCTCACCATCAAGAGTGATGTATACCGCTTCACCCGGTGCGACATCACGCATGACCTCAAAGCCTACTGCGTCTAATGCCACGCTTTCAGAGGCAACCATGTATTCAGTACCCGTTGGTGTTTCATGCTTACCTAGCACTAACGGACGAATACCAAATGGATCTCTAAATGCCACTAAACCTTGGCCAATAATCATGGCAACAACCGCATAAGCCCCACGAGTCAGCTCATGCACCTTAGTCACAGCGTTAAACACTTCCTCAGCGTTAAGATCGTCTGTAGTGGTTTGCTGCAGTTCATCGGCGAGTAAGTTAAGTAACACTTCTGAATCTGAAGTGGTATTAACATGACGGCGCTGCTTCAATAAACGCTCATGCAGCTCAACCGTATTGGTCAAGTTACCATTGTGCGCTAATGAAATACCAAATGGAGAGTTAACATAAAACGGCTGAGCTTCAGAAGCACTCGAGCTTCCTGCCGTTGGGTAACGAACGTGACCGATGCCAGCATTACCTTGCAGGCGCTGCATATGCTTTGGTTCAAAAACGTCTTTCACCAAACCATTCGCTTTACGTAATCTAAACGCACTTCCATCGACGGTCACAATGCCAGCAGCATCCTGTCCACGATGCTGGAGCACAGTCAGTGCATCATAAATGGTTTGATTAACCGATGACTGGCCAACTATTCCGACAATACCACACATGGGTAAGCTTCCTCATTGTAAGATGTTCTATTATTTAATATTTTTGCTTTATGTGAGTATAAATACTCACATAAAGCCAAGTAATGCTTTAGTGCATTTTATATTTTGGGTACAAAGCTTGAGGTGTTTTCCACGTAGTCAAAGAACCACTGGATCACAACTCCAAATTCGGGCACGAGTGTAGAATCTTGCCACCAATCTGTGTTGGGTGCTCCGGTAAAAGCATCCATAAAAAACAGTAACGCGCTCACGATTAATGCGCCTCTTAGCGCACCAAAACATAAGCCGAGCACTCTATCTGTGCCTGACAATCCGGTTTTAGAAACCAATTGGCCAATTAGGTAGTTAACGAGAGCACCAAGGATGAGCGTTGATACGAACAGAATGGCTATCGCCACGCCATTTCGAACCATTTCATCTTGCATCTGAGTCAGATGCGTAGCGAGTTTGAGGTAAAACTGGCTGGCAATAAAAAAAGCAGCAAACCAAACGACAAGAGACATGGCCTCTTTTACAAAACCACGGACCAAACTAATCAGAGTTGATAGTCCGATAACAATAATGATGGCGTAATCAATCCAAACCATTTAAGAGGTAATCCAGCATAGGGTTTAAGACGGCGCGATTCTATCAGAGACAGAGTTATTTCTCACGCTTTCACGGCGAAATAACTTTTTCTCAAACAAAGACAATCACGATTTATTATTTCTCGACGGGGTTATAAGCAACCACTCGGCCTTTTAACTGCGTCAGCTTTTCGATATCACGCTGCATACGGTTAAGCTTATCTTTTGACACATTAGGCCCAACGAACACTTTGGTTAATTGGCCATCTATGGGTTTAGTCGGCAACGTGTAGGCGGTAAACCCTTTATCGCGAAGACGGTTAACCAGCCCTTTCACGTTAGCTGCATTGTTAAAACTGCCCAACTGAATCGTCCAAGCAGCCTTAGGCTTTTCTGTACTGTTAGACTCTAGCTTAGGCGTTGTTTTAACCTGTGCTGTTGCCTTAGCTACAACCGCTTTGACCGGTTCGTCCTCCTCAGCAATGTGCCAAGAAGCGTCGCCGGATGATCCCGTATCTTGCGCTGCTTGCTGAGTGTTCTGACCCAAATCGACCGTTTCGATATTCTGCTCCGGCAAGTGACTCTCTTGGATCTCGGGTCTAAGGGGAATTTCAGCAAACTGCTCTTCTTCGCGCTGTTTTTTACCGTCCAAAATATCGGGTAAAAATATCACCCCTAATGCCACAATCACAATGACACCCACAAGACGGTTTTGAAATTGACTAGACAAGACTTTCTCCCTTAAACAAATCTTTAAAACCTGCAACAGTGTAAAATGAGCCAAATACAATTACCACATCTTCACTCTGCAATTGCGCTCGAAGCGCATTCCAGGCCAGACTCATGTTGGTAAACGTTGAAGCTTGTACTTGTATCTGTGCAGGCAGGCAGGCTTTCAAGTTTGCAGCAGTAGCTCCCCGCGGCACAGACAGATCACACAGGAACCACTGATCAACATCTGCTGATAGTTCCTGTAACACCGAGCGCACATCCTTGTCTTTTAACATGCCACATAGCGCAATTAACCGCCCCTTGGGCATGGCAGCTAAACGTGAGCTTAAATAACGTGCCGCATGGGGGTTATGTGCGACATCAACAATCACTCGTGGTGAATCGTTGAGCTGCTCTAATCGTCCTGCAAGTTGGGTCTCTCCCACTGCTTTAGCAATCGTATCAGCTGACATAGTTGGACAAAGATGCTCAAGTACCGCAATAACCGTGGCCGCATTGGGCTGAGGTAAAAATGGCAGTGGTAACTTGGTTAAATCGAAATGCTGACCTTGATAATGCCAATCGTGGTCGCTGCATTGGTAACTGAAATCCTCATTAACCCGATACACTATGGCACCGATATGATTAGCCACTTCGATAAGAGAAGCCGGACAGTCAGGTTCACCCACGATTGCTGGGCGGTTTGCTCTGAATATACCCGCTTTTTCTGCACCCACGAGCTCTCTCGTATCACCGAGGTACTCTTGATGATCTAAATCGATTGAGGTCACTACCGCAATATCGGCATCGATGATGTTCGTGGCGTCGAGTCGACCGCCCAAACCAACTTCAAGCAATATCACGTCTAACTTGGCGGCCTTAAAAAGATAAAGGCCTGCAAGTGTTGCATATTCAAAGAAGGTTAATGAGATCTCAGCGCGGGCGGTTTCTATCGCTTCAAATGCATTAACCAGCGCAGCATCTGTCGCATCAAGGCCATTGATCCGCACGCGTTCATTATAATTAAGCAGATGAGGAGAGCTGTATACGCCCACGGTTTTTCCTGACAACTGCAATGCAGCTTCAATCATGGCGCAGGTGGTGCCCTTGCCATTCGTGCCTGCCACAGTGACGACCTTGGTCTCACCTAAATCGGTTAAGCCCATGCGTTTGGCAACCTGCGACACACGCCCAAGGCCCATATCAATCTCGGTTGGATGAATCGCTAATAAAAAGTCTAACCAGTTACTCAACGCAGCACCTGACTTGGGTGCCACCGGCTTTAATGTGTCTTGTTCAATCACAAACTTTTATCCATTTAAAACGTATAAGGCCCAGACCTTCACCGTTAAGATTGTCCTTAACCCCATAAATAATGCTTAGTCCAACATAAATAATGGGCCAAGTGCCAACTTAGGTAATTGATAGCTTTCAGGGTAAGTGACATCGACTAAATACAGACCATTAGGTTTAGCTGTTGCCGCCGCTTTATTTCTGTCTTTAAGTGCTAACAGTTGCTCAATCCACTCCATGGGTTGATTACCTAAGCCCACCTCTAATAGCGAGCCGACAATGTTACGCACCATGTGATGCAGGAATGCATTCGCCTTGATATCAACACAGATATACATGCCTTGACGGCTAACGTTGACCTCATGCACACAGCGAAACGGCGTGTTAGACTGACATTGCACGGCTCTAAAGCTGGTAAAATCTTGTTCGCCAAGTAGATACTGCGCCGCTTGGTGCATTTTGGCTTCATCGATATTACCAGGATAATGGCTCACACCACTGCGCAAAATACCTGGGCGAAGTTGGTGATTATAAATCATGTAACGGTAACGTCTTGCCGTTGCAGTAAAACGTGCATGAAATTCATCATCAACGACTTTTACCCAACGCACGGCAATATTGTCAGGTAGGTTTACATTCACGCCAAGTGTCCAAGCGGTATCTTTACGCACGGCATTGGTTTCAAAGTGCACCACTTGCCCGGTGGCATGAACCCCTGCGTCAGTACGGCCCGCACATTGCACCGCTATAGGCTCATTAGCAACGATTGAAAGCGCTTTTTCTAGCCGCTCTTGAACAGTATCCACTTCGGCCTGACGTTGCCATCCGAAATATTGACTACCATCGTACTCTATACCTAGCGCAACCCGCATCCCACACCTCTATAACTCGGTTAAACTGCTATTCGACCGCCCACTGTGTTTTAGCGAACTGATCGGATAAACGAAATCTTTTAATAGGCGGCGATTCTAACATACTCGAAGCAAACGATAAGTATAAAAAAGGCGCCAAAGGCGCCGTTTTTTATTGCGGTGGTTTACACCAACTCGTTAAGTAACCCCATGGCTTCAGCCTGTTGTCGGTCATTGCCATCAAGCTCAACTTCTTTTAGCAGTGCTCGTGCACTATCATTGTCATCGATTTCGATGTAAGCCCGGGCTAGATCTAACTTGGCATTAACCGAGTTTTCTTCATCATCGACATCAACCATAGGTGAGTTACCCATTAGAGAGTCTAACTCGCCCATGTCGACATCCAATTCTTTATAAAGATCGGTATCACCGCTATCTTCATCGGCCTCGCTTAGAAGCATATCAATATCGATAAAACCATTATCTTTTTGGAAAGTGGTTAAGTCGTGCATCGCGACGGCACTTTTTGCTGAAGACTTTTCGCCTAAATCTTTATCACCTAGCTTATTAACATCTAGTTCATTATCATCTAGCTCTTTAACGCCAAGTTCCTCAGCATCGAGCGCTGCCAATGCTTCATCAACGGTCATCTTAGAGTCGTCAAGTGAGAATGCGTCATCATCTTCAGTGAGATCAAGATTTTGATCTTGTGAATCGCCTTCGGCGGCCAAACGACTCAATAGCTCATCATCAGATAGTTGGGCGGACGCTGAAAGCGCTAGGGCTTCGTCAGCGGCATCGCTTTGATTAGCAATACTTTCCCAATCTAACGTGTTTGCCTCTGTCTTTTTGTCACCTTTAAGATCATCGAAGAAGCCGCTTTCTTTTTCGCTCTTTACTACTGCGGTTTCTAGTTCAGATACAAGATCGGATTTAATATCAGTTATAACGTCAGGCTCAACGTCAACTTCAGGCAAAGTAAACTCAAGCATATCGTCTGCTTTGCTTTCAGATACTTTCCTTTCAGATGCTTTAGTAACCGCGGTATCAGCATCTGCATCAAGGTTATCGCTATCTGACTTAAGTGCAGCCAAGCCCATCCCAACAGTGCTTTGCGCGCTTGAATTTAGTCCATCAATATCAAAACCCGTTAAGTCAAAATCTAGACTATTTGAGTCCTTTGCCGTTTTCGTCAGCTCTTCAGACTGCTCAAGTTCAACGTCAGGCGCTAATGCTAGCTCTTCATCTAAATCAAGCTTAACATTTGCAGTTTGCTCTAGCTCTGACGGCGCTTCGAGATCTGCAAGCAAGGCATTAAGTTCACTGTCAAGCTCACTTTCAGGTTTCTCTTGGTCTGCATCGTCTGTGGCGGTTAAATCTAATTCTGCAGCAATTTCAAATCCAAGCTCTAGTTCTGCCGCCATCTCATCAGAAAGTGCATCGATATCAGGGATCTCATTGCTATCCTCTTGAGATCCATCATCGCCTTCAAGCTCTGCTAACAATGAATCTAGATCATCCTCTACCTCAGTATCAGTATTGAAAACGGGCTCAGTCTGCAGATTTGAACTATCAAAACCTGCAAGCAAAGCGTCAATGTCATCTTCAGCCGCAGTATCGGTCACAGTATTAGCATTAACTTCGGCATCAAAAGCAAAGTCTTCTTTCGTATCAAGTGCGTTGTCATCAACACTTTCACCAAAGCTTGCCAGTAATGCATCTAAATCATCTTCCGCGCTGTCAGCTGCAGTGCCTGTTTTACTTGCAGATTGAGATGAAGATTGGATTTCATCATTTGCGTTATCACTATTAAAACCTGCTAGCAGAGCATCGAGATCATCATCGCTGCTGTTTGTGGCTGGCTGTTCAAAACTGTCTTCTGCAGGTACATCAAAGCCCGCAAGCAGTGAATCGAGATCGTCTTCATCAGATGATTTGGAATCGCTAATATCTGAAGAAGTGGTATTTAAATCATTAGTAGTTGCAGTGCTGTTGAATGCATCAAACTCATCAGTGTCTGTTAGATCTTGCTCCCCCATCGCCTCAGCCCATAAATCATCTAATGATTGGCCTTCGTCTTGGGAGTCTTCAACGATAATATCTTGCTCTTCGGCAAGTGCCGCCTGCACGGTAGTCGCGGCCACGGCCCCTGTTAATGGGTCGATATTAGACGCATCATCTGTATCGAGATGAACAGCTAAACCTTCGGCATCATCAGACTTATCTTCTAAAATCGCCCCTTCTGGTGCTGCACTTATAGGCTTTTCAGCAGCGTTTGCATCTTGGTTCTGTTGCTCTTCAGCGTTAGCGTCATTTCTGCGTCTAATAAACAACCAAAATAGCACCACAACAAGCAATGCCGGTAAAACGCCACCTAACACCAATAACAGAGGATTATCCATTATGGTTCGCCATAGATCTGACGCTGGCTCTTGCTTTGGCACACTAAATGCTGCGAGTTGTTGCTGTTTAAGTTGTACTTCTTGATTTAGCGCTTCATTTTCAGATTTGGAGTCTTGCAGCGCTTGTTTTAATAAAGCGTTTTCTTCTTTAAGCTGATTTATTTCATCTTGAAATGCTGCCGTATCAGACGAACCAACAACAATCTCATCGCTCGCTCGTGCTAACTCATCGGTTAGTTCTAGATTTTTAGCTTGAATCGCTTCCATCTGCCTAATTAAGGCTTCAACCTCGGCCGATAAATCTGCAATTAATGGGTTAGACTTCACAGAAACCGGTGTTTTAGCGACCACGCTCGGTTGAGGGCTTTCTATCTTTGCAGCCACCGTTTTTGGCGCAATGCTAGGTTTAGCCCCTGATGGTGACCACTTTCGATCGTTACGTTCGGCGCGAGCCTTAGCATCTGCTTGAGAGGTTTGCTGTATCACAGCTTTATTTGGCACCAGCAAAATCATGCCGCGCTCTAAACTGTTATAGTTTTTGCTAGAAAAAGCATGAGGGTTGGCGTCATATAACGCTGACATAACCTGGTAAACAGTAACGCTATTGTCTGGCTTAACCGCCTGAGCGATACTCCAAAAAGTATCTTGCGAGGTTGTTGGACCATATTGACGAATGCTTTGCTTTACTTGGCCATCTGGCCCTGTAATTTTTAATGGCTCAGCAGCAACTGAATTAATCGAAGGGGCAGCAATAGCCACTATCCCCGTGGCTATTAAGCCGACAAGATGCGAAGTGCGAAAGTTCATCAATCCTTCCCTTTAAAGCACGCTGGTGTCACCACCCTGGTGACGAGCTTTAGGCAATTGTATTTATTAAGATTACTATAAACTAGAATCCGCTGCCCTGCTACTGTTCACATCTTTAAAACATAAAAAGCCCGCATTGTGCGGGCTTTTTATTCAGCAAAGCATCGTTAATCTAAAAATTAATAATAATCTCTAATCAATACTTCAGCGATTTGAACACTGTTAAGTGCCGCACCTTTACGGATGTTATCTGATACAACCCAAAGGTTTATACCGTTTTCATGAGAGATATCTTTTCTCACTCGGCCAACATAAACAGGATCGGTTCCAGCACCTTCGGTGATGGCTGTTGGATACTCATCATCGGTATCAAATAGTTCAACACCTTCTGCACCACGTAATACCGATTTAACATCTTCGGCGTCAGCAGGTTGTAGTGTTTCTAAATGAATCGCTTCAGAGTGACCGTAAAATACCGGAACGCGAACAGCCGTTGGGTTTACAACGATGTTGTCATCACCAAATATCTTTTGCGTTTCCCACACCATTTTCATCTCTTCTTTGGTGTAGCCGTTGTCCATAAACTTATCAATTTGTGGCAATACGTTAAACGCAATTTGCTTCGAGTAAGTCTTTGGTTCAACCGGTAAACCTTGTAGCAGCTTCGCGCACTGACCTGCCAACTCTTCAATAGCTTGCTTGCCTGAACCCGACACAGACTGATAGGTCGCCACGTTAATACGTGAAATACCGAATGCATCATAGATAGGTTTTAGTGCAACCAACATCTGAATCGTTGAACAGTTCGGGTTGGCGATGATGTTACGATTTCTAAAGTCTGCAATCGCTTCAGGGTTTACTTCTGGGATCACCAATGGCACGTCGATGTCATATCTGAAGTGAGAGGTGTTATCAATAACAACACAGCCGTTTTCAGCAGCGATAGGCGCCCACTTAGCTGAAACGTCACCACCTGCAGAAAAGAAACCAATCTGAGCCTGTGACCAGTCAAAGGTGTCAACGTCTAAAATTTCGACCTGTTTACCGTGGAAGCTGACCGTATTACCGGCGCTGCGACTGCTGGCTAATGGAAATAAATTAGCAACCGGAAAGTTACGCTCTTCTAGGATCTCAATCATTGTTTGACCCACTGCGCCCGATGCACCTAATACGACAACATTAAATTCCTGCGACATAATTACAGCTCGACTCCTGAAAACCCTAAATTGGATAACCAATTTACATTAGTTTGCCCCGTATTGCCTACCTTTAATGCACTAAATTCACGGCGATGGGTGTGATTTTTTCTCATATGATCGAACCCTTGCTGATTTAAAAACTGTTTTCTAAATAATTGGTCATCATCGCGCAAATCGTATACAAATCTCGCAAGCTGTAACAAGGCTCTTTCATCATCAATTTGCTGCACAATAACCTGCTCACTCCAAAGCGGCGGTAATAATGATTCCATCTGCTTATCAGCGCTAATTTGCAGCACCTGGGCTAACTTTTGATACAGCATAAAAGTGCCGCGCGCTTTACCCTCTAAGGAATAACCCGCAATATGCGGCGTACAAAATTCAACATAGGGCACCAGCTCAGGCATAGGGTTAGGCTCCCCTTCCCATACATCGAGCACCACTTTTACGTCATCACGTTGTTGCTTGAACTTGATTAAAGCACGATTATCGATCACTTCACCGCGGCAACAGTTAATCAGCCAGGTATTTTCACGCAAGCTATTTAAGCGTGCCGCGTCGAACAAGTACCAGGTCTTGTGCTCGCCATTTTGAGTAATAGGTACATGCAAGCTAATCACATCACACTTTTCAATGAGTGTATCTAAGGTCACAAAATCACGGGGATCACCGCTTTGCTCTAGCAATGGGTCATTAAGTAACACTTCTATCCCATAAGCATTAAGACATTTCGCTACCGCGGTTCCAGTATTACCGGCGCCGACAATACCCACCACTTTACCTTTTAGTGGGCTATTAAAGCGCTGCGCCAACTCAAGCATGGCGATAAAGGCGAACTCCCCTACTGCTGTTGCATTACAGCCCGGTGCATTAGAAAAAGGAATGTTGCGACTGGCAAGGTAATCCAAATCGATATGATCTGTGCCTATGGTGGCGCTACCAACAAATTTAAGTTGGTTATTCTGAGCTAACAATGCTTGGTTAACCTTAGTCACTGAACGGACAAGTAACACATCGGCATCGTTAACTTGCTCAGGCGTTAACTCCCTGCCGTTTACGGTTTCAATCGTGCCCAAATCACCAAATAACTGCTGAACATAAGGCATATTTTCATCGGCAAGGATCTTCATCGTGGTTCCTAAAAGTGTGCAGAATGTGTATGGGATGTATTCTAACAAGATGGCAGATCCAATAGAAACAACGGATTGAAAATATGCCCATTTAACCAACTCAAGATAACGAACAGGCAAACTCTTAAGTACAATATTTTTCATATTGACTACGTACCTAATGAGTTGTTCAGCAAAGCTGACAAATGCTAGGTTAATCAATGGCAAAAATATTAAATTACTAACTAGTTTTTAAGCGAAAACGTTACTAGTGAAATTAGTGGCGTGCACGCTAAGTCATTGGTTAGATAACGACTGATTAGATAACTAAGGAATAATTGAATGATTAATGGATTAAGAAACCGGTGGAATGATGTTGCCGAAAAAGAGAAAACAGGGCTCATGACATTAGCGGTGTTCTTTATTGGAGTATTAGTTTTAGCCGCCGGAATTAAAATTAGCTCAGCTATTGGGACGTTGATTTTGCAGCATGATGAGGTTCCCCCTCATTAAATTATCCATCGCCTTCTAACAAGCGCCGCGAATTATTACGCTATATGGGAACAGGGCAACAACGTGCTAATACGCCCCACCTTTGTCGAGTGTTAAAGGTACATGTAAGTACCAGTTTTTTTTCAGAAAGGTATCCTCAATGAGAACCAGTTTATTATCAACGCCTAGCAGATATTATTGGGCATCCCTCCTCATGTTTTTAGGTTTGATTTATAACGTGATAGAACAGGATCTGTTTGGTTCTGCAGTCTTTTTACTCTTATCAGTCATATTTTTATCTAAAGGCTTAGTCAAAAGTAAAGCATCATCAAATAATGCAGTTTAAGTAACCCCATACCCCGTCACTTTTGACTATCGAGTGTTGCTTGGAGCTGTTGTAAAGAGCATATTAGCAATTTGAACTTCAACATTTATAGCCAATAAAAAAACCAGCAGTTCTGGGCTGCTGGTTCTTTGCGCATTTATCACAGTTTATGTTTTACTAGCTTCTAGTACTTAACTAAACCCTAGTTAATTACTTAGCTCTTCATTCAGTTCTAGCAGTTTAGCAGCAACAAATAAGTCTTGAATAGCGATGCCTGAACTATCAAAAATAGTAATCTCATCATGATTAGAGCGCCCTACGGATTGGCATGTTATGACGTGACCTATCTCTGTCACTGGTACATTTTCTGCGTGCTGAAATTCACCAATCACCTGCGACTGCGCTCGGTAGTCACAAAATAACCTTGCGTCTTGATAAAGCTCCACTGGTAACTCCTGCTTGCCGACTTTATCAGCCCCCATGGCTGAAATATGAGTGCCCGTTTTAACCCAGCGAGCCTTAAATAACGGCGCAGTGGCTGTGGTTGCGGTTACGATAATATCTGCATGTTCACAGGCATATTGAGCGCTTGCCACTTCGCAATCAGCTTGTAAGCCACTGTCTATCAGTCGTTTAACGAACTGTTCACAACGATGTTTATCACGGCCAACCACTAACACCTTTGTGATATCACGTACTTCTGCGATGGCTAATACTTCGTATTCAGCTTGATGCCCAGTACCAAAGACAGTCAACACGCTAGCATCTTCTCTTGCTAGGTAATTCACAGCAACTGCATCGGCCGCCGCGGTGCGGTAGGCATTAACTTGTGTTGCTGCAACCACAGCAACAAGTTCACCGGTTTCAGCGCTTAACAGAAATACATTGGTGCCATGGCACGGCATACTCTTAACTTGATTACCTGGCCAGTAACTACCAGTTTTCCAGCCCACCAGCGATTTTGTAGAAGCTGATTTTAATGAAAACATTGAGTCCGTTTGTGGGCCTGATGCGTTAACCACTGGAAACAGTGTTGCTTCATCCGTAGTCGCTGCGATAAACGCTTCTTTTACAGCAGAATAAGCCAGTTGATGGGTGACCAATTTTGCGGTTTGCGCTTCATTTAAATATTGCATGTTACCAGCCTTGAATTCGGTTCCAGATTTCGTATGTATCGCTTCGCGTATCAAACACATAGTAGTGCTGATGCATAGATGCTGTGGCGCAGGCATGATTAGGTAAGATATGTAATCGGCAGCCGACGGGGAAATCTTCAAGCTTAATGAGGTCATTACCTACTGTGCCAATGATGCCGTGTTCTTGATTAACAGAGATAACCTGCAGACCTTCAAGCAATGTACCATTGACTTCACAGACCAAGCCATA
This sequence comes from Shewanella sp. 0m-6, assembly GCF_052977325.1. NCBI lineage: Bacteria > Pseudomonadati > Pseudomonadota > Gammaproteobacteria > Alteromonadales > Shewanellaceae > Shewanella > Shewanella sp. 0m-6. The sequence continues at coordinate 22,155 of NZ_JBRIMD010000026.1, read as the reverse complement.
TCCACAATCTTTGGGTTGACCCGCTGTACCACGATCAGCTGACAGTGCCATCCAGCCTGCATCAATGAACAACCAGCCCTTTTCTTTGTTATGGCCAATAACCGTTGTTACCACGCTAGCTGCAATATCGTTTAATTTACAAACCCCGATCCCAGCCATGACTAAATCGAAGAAACCATAAACGCCAGCTCTCACTTCGGTGATCCCGGTTAGGTCTTGATAGCTGTGAGCGGTAGGCGTTGAACCAATACTAACGATATCGCATGGAATTGCTGCGGCGCGAAGGTTATTGGCCGCTTTTAGCGTCATGTTAACTTCGTTGCTGGCAGCTTCTGCTAGAGACTTTTCATCGAAGCAAAGATAGGACTCCCCCGCATGAGCTAACACACCGTGAAAGCTTGCAGCTCCTTGATGGAGCAGGTTGGCGATTTCAATTAACGTAGGATCATCTGGGTGAATGCCACCTCTATGTCCATCACAGTCAACTTCGATTAATGCTGGAATGACACACGAATGCTGCTCACAATAGCGATTAACAAACTTCGCTTGTTCTATTGTGTCGAGTAGCACTCTTACCTCGGTCCCTCTAGCAATAAGGTGAGCGATCCTTGGTAATTTGGCCTCAGATATACCGACGGCATAAACAATATTGGTATAGCCCTCAGCTGCCAGTGCCTCAGCTTCCTTTACCGTTGATACAGTAATGGCTGAACTGTTTTGCGGCAATAAGTCATTAACCGCTTCAAGTGCTCTAACGGTTTTAAAGTGCGGCCGTAATTCAGCCCCCAAACCTTCAGTCTTATCGCGTAATCGCGCTAAGTTTTTAAGCACGACCTGTTTATCAACCAGCATGAATGGCGTATCGAGAGTCTGATACTTGATCAATAATTGTGGATTTAGAATTTCATTACGTAACATGCTAATTTTCCTAATCTATCAAATAATTCATTTGTGGATATGATGCACGTGAGCGCCATCAAACCAGCAAGTAGAACAAGAGTATCCAAGAAGTACGTTTTGTTTTACATTAATACTTATTAAGATATAGATTAGGTTCAAACCAAATGATCACCACTGAAGATCTCAGGTTCATTACAGCAATTGCTAGTCACAGAACGCTAGCAGATGCCGCGCGAGCCTTAAATATCACCCCACCTTCGGTGACCCTACGACTGCAACATATTGAAAAAAAACTGTCGATTAAACTTATTCAGCGGCCGTCTCGAATCGTGAGCCTTACCGAAGAAGGGCAACTTTTACTGGATAAAGGCCTGAAAATTCTACGCGGACTCGATGAGTTACAAGAGCAGCTCGATGAACTAAAGGAACATGTGTGCGGCAAGCTCAAGGTGTTAGCCCCACTAGGGTTTGGTAATGACTATATCGCCCCATTGCTTGGGGAGTATAAAGTTAAACACCCTCAATTAGATATCGAGCTTGAGTTGTCCGATAACCCGAATTGGTCGAGTCACCATAAATGGGACGTCATCATCTATATAGGTGCGCTCAATGATTCTTCATTAAAAATGATTACACTAGCAACTAATCAGAGGTTTATCTGCGCCGCTCCAACATACCTCCAACAAATGGGCACACCGAAGGTCCCTCAAGAACTACTCAATCATAGGAGCATCGCTCTAAGGGAGAATAACGAAGATGTCACCTTGTGGCCCTTCACCAAACTTGCCGACGGCAAACATGATAATGCCAAAGTTGAAATGATTAGGATCACCCCAACACTTGCAAGCAACGAGGGGCGTGTCATTAAAGATTGGGCTATTGCAGGACTTGGCATCATTATGCGTTCTGAATGGGATGTGCAGCCGCAGATAAACAGCGGTGAACTGGTGCGCATATTGCCGGAATATTCATTACCCAACGCGAATATTGTTGCACTATTAAGTAGCCCAGAAAAGGAGCGTTCTGCACGCATATCAGGATTTATTCAACTATTAAAACAGAGGCTTAACCCGCCCCCCTGGAAGTAATCATCCCCGATGCTGGACTGAGTTCAAAGTTTGAATAACGTTTGTATAGAGCAGTGAAAGGCTGATTGACGATTAAAGTGAGCTTACGCTCGCACTGATGAGTCATTGTCAGTGCTGATTGTGAGCATTAGTTGCATAGCAGAAAACAAAAAAGGAAGTCTAGATACTATCTAGGCTTCCTTTTTCAATCTTTGAATAATGTGTCAGTATTGTTTATTTGTACTTACGCATTACCAAGGTTGCGTTTGTACCACCAAAACCAAAGCTATTGCTCATCACGGTATTGAGCTCTTTCTTAGTCATTTCGGTCACAATTGGCATGCCTGCAGCTTTTTCATCGACATTATCGATGTTGATGCTTGGCGCGATGAAACTGCTTTCCATCATGATCAAGCTGTAAATCGCTTCGTGCGCACCTGCAGCGCCTAGTGCATGACCAGTCAGAGACTTAGTCGATGCGATGGCTGGCAAGTTATCACCAAAGGTTTCACGTAGTGCTTCAAGCTCACGCATATCACCCACTGGTGTTGATGTGCCATGAGTGTTGATGTAATCGATTGGCGTATCTACATCGGCAAGCGCCATCTGCATACAACGAACCGCACCTTCACCTGATGGCGCAACCATGTCATAGCCGTCTGATGACGCGCCATAACCGATGATTTCAGCGTAGATTTTAGCGCCACGAGCCAATGCGTGCTCTAGCTCTTCAACAACGACGATACCGCCGCCACCAGAGATAACAAAACCATCACGGTCTGCATCATAGGTACGAGATGCTTTCGTTGGCTCATCGTTATATTTAGTTGATAGTGCGCCCATAGCATCAAAACCCATGGTTAGCGTCCAATCGACTTCTTCAGCACCACCAGCAAACACCATATCTTGCTTACCCATTTGGATAAGTTCAGCCGCGTGGCCGATACAGTGTGCACTCGTTGCACAAGCAGAACTGATTGAGTAGTTCATGCCTTTAATCTTAAATGGCGTTGCCAAACATGCGCTGGCAGTGCTCGACATGATACGCGGCACAATATACGGGCCAACGCGCTTAACGCCTTTTTCACGTAACGTGTCTGCTGCTTGAACCTGGTTTGCTGAAGATGCGCCGCCCGTGCCTACGATAATACCGACACGTGGGTCTGAATACTGCTCTTCAACTAAACCAGCATCTTTAATCGCTTCTTGCATTGCGATGTGTGCATAGGCTGCTGCATTACCCATAAAGCGAAGTGCTTTACGGTCAATATGTTCTGATGGGTCAATCTTAATGTCGCCCCAAACATGACTACGCAGCTTCATTTCTTCAAACTGATCTGAGTGGGTAATACCACTACGACCCGCTTTTAATGATTCAGTGACTTCTTGCTTGTTGTTACCGATACTTGAGACAACGCCAAGTCCGGTGATCACGACTCTTTTCATTATTAACTTTCCATTTTGTACATCTAGTACCAATTTTGCTGCACCAATGGTATCGCTTTTCATCCATTTAAGTGGTCAGCTTTCCATAAAGAACACAAAAATAATGCTCATTATGAGACCTTACGTATAATCTTTGCCAAAATATGCCCATAAGAATGTACAATTTCAGCAAGTAAAACCGATTATAAAGCATATTTATGAGTGCTTAATTTAACATTAAAGACGTAACCATGACAGTAAGTAAAATTCTTCAGCAAATTATTGATAGTAAAAATACTCAGCAAATAGTGATTGCGCAGTTAGGTTTAGGCTCTCTAGTAAACCTTAAGCAGCTCATCATTGAGCAGTCTCAACTTATAACCAAGCGCAGAGTCACGCTGAAAATTTTTAGTCATATTGACTCAAACTTACACGCTTTTATCTCTAAACTCGGATTAGCAGAACAGCTTAGCTCAAACCCAACCCTGCGCGTAATTTTAGTGGCTATAGAAGGCTGTCAGCGAATGATTGTCAATGATGGCAAGCTGTATATTGATTTTCACTTTGGAAGTTACACTCAACAATTACAACAGTTGCCGAGTGCCAGTACGGGGGTGATTGATGGCTGGTACATGGCAGGCAATGTAGCGCTAGAGCAATTGGATGTGGCACTTTTCTGGCAGATAGCAAAATTAACCCATAATGACAGCCTATTTTGCCTCGATAACTCATTTGCGCCAGCAGCTCAGCAGCAGATCCAAAACCTTGCAGAGCAAGTCGGTTTATATAGTGAGTTGCCACTAAGCTATGATGACATTACTTTTCAAGAACGCGCTGCGATGCGCTCACAGAGCCGACAATTACAAGCCCCCTATCCAGTCTGTTCAGCCGCTTTAATGACTCAAGAAAACGATAATGGTATCGCCATTATTGGCGGCGGCGTAGCCAGTGCAAGCTTGGCATTATCGCTTGCTGAGCGAGGCCAGCAAATTTCTCTGTTTTGTGAGGACTCGGCACTCGCTCAAGCCGCCTCTGGTAACAAGCAAGGTGCGCTATATCCCTTACTGACGCCAGATAACAACACCTTAAGCCAATATTTTCAGCAGGCTTACCTGTTTAGCTTACAGAGGCTGAAAACACTCGCCGCCCAAGAACACAAAATCGATTTTGACCTGTGCGGCGTGGTGCATACCGGTCATGATGAGCGAAGCCGTAAGCGTGTGGCTAAAATTATTGACAGTCATAATTGGGACGAGCAGATAGCAAAGAGCATTACCGCTGAGCAAGCATCTGCAATCGCAGGCGTAAAGATTGATGATGGCGGGATCTTCTACCCACAAGGTGGCTGGGTGTCGCCGCAAGATTTTACTCAAGCCGCCTTTAACCAAGCGCAAAAGATTGCCAATGCGTCACTGCAGCTTAACACCCAGATCACCGACATTCATTTTAAAGACGAGGCTTGGTACCTTAGAAGCGACAAACACCTCTTTGGTCCTTTTAGCGCGCTAGTCATTGCAAATGGCAAATCGCTGACACAGTTTCCTCAAACCCAACATTTACAGGCAACTGGCTTTAGGGGACAGGTGAGCCACGCGCCCTCTCGCACTAAGCTGTCAAAGCTCAGCGCAGTACTTTGCGCCCACGGCTATATGACACCAAGTAACAATTCTTTGCATTGCTTAGGCGCCAGTTACGTTAAAAATGCGCAGCATTTAAGTTATTGTCCGACTGAACAGCTTGAAAACTTACAAAAAATCCAGCATAGCTATATCGGCCAAGATTGGGTTGATGATATAGATATATCAGCCCATAGCGCCCGTGTTGGTGTCCGTATGGTGACTCGAGATCATGCCCCTATGATGGGACCTGTTCCAGATTTAGATGCTATCTTAGCGCTATATCAACAGCATCAACTTTCGCCAGAAAGCCGCAAGTTTTGGCAAACTCATCCAGCGCCAATTCATAAAAACCTATATGTTCTCGGTGGCCTAGGCTCACGCGGGTTAAGTTCAGGCCCCTTAGCTGCCGAGGCACTAGCGGCACAAATTTGTAATGAGCCGATGCCGCTTAGTTTGGATTTTGTGTCACTGTTAAATCCAAATCGCATGTGGATGAGAAAACTACTTAAGGGTAAAGCATTAGACATCGGCGGTGATAGTTAACACTAAGCCACTAAGATCAGTAGTTTGACCCATAGTCCATAGTGATTTCACAATGCTTGATTTCGTCAGATGTGATCATCAAAGTATCAACCTAAAGCTGGTAACTAAAGCAGATAACTAGAGCTGGTAACTAAAAGTTGACGGCATAAATGCCGGCCTACAAATAAAGCATCTAAGCGGCTACCTAAAGGTAATGGCTTAGATGCTTCCACTATGCCGAAAAGTCGGATTATTCAGCACCCGCTTCTAATAAGGCATTCTTAAAATCATTCACCCAACGGCGGTAAACGGTTTTGACATCCCCCCAGTTAAACACTTTCGTATTTTGACTCCACTGATTAAACCCCTCGCCTCTATCAGCAGCCTTAGCAAGCACCTCACCGGTTTCACCATCTTTAATCACTGCCAATAACATCATAGAGCCTGAGTTTTCAGTATAGGTTCTTCCCATTGAATTAAAGCTTCGGCGACTTGACTCTATGGGTGCACTCAAACGAATATCGGTTACAGCGGCTTGGATCACTAAGGTGTTTGGACCTTTAATATTTACCAGCTCAAATGGTTGCTCATTATTAAAGACTTCTTTAACCGTGATCTGAAATTGCTCTGACATTTTATCGAGCGCCTCTAGCGGCAGCTCATAGGTCGCATTTAAGCCCTCGGCTCTTTTATCAATTCTTGGTGGCTTGTAATCAGCAGGATGATCATTGGTGACTTGAACGGGTTCAAAATAAAGTTTGGTATATTTACCCCAGTTAACATCTGGTCGAACATAAGAGAGAGCCAACCTTGAATGATCGACTCTTACAAGTCCCTCTTTAGTCCTTTCTGCATCTGGGCCCTGTTGAAGCGTTGCGGGCCCTGAGCTACAGGCTACTCCCCCGAGCAAACACACAAAAAGAGTCGCGTTTAAAATTAGGTTTCGCTTGGTTAGTATTTTCTTTGTAGCCATTTTACATTCATTCCTTAATGTTATCCCCATTTGATTAAGCAGCTATTGTGCCTATCAGTATAAAAGCGATTTGCTCGCTCAATAGAACATGGTTAAAAACCTTAAAGGAGTCAATAAATCAAGCAAGACATTTACCTATTTCGTCCCAATGAAAAAGGCATTGCATGTAATACCAATCAGTATAAAGATTTGGTCGCTCAGCGAGAGTATAGCGGCACTGAGATAAGGTCATTAAATGCTCCTCGATAACTGCTCCTGCGTTACTCTACCGCCTATATCCATATAGTCGTGCATTAATGACATTCACCACATCTGACCTTCAGGGATGGAGGAAATGTCTTATGTATGTCGGGAACATACAAGACCATGTGGTTTGCAACGAGTGAAGCGCATAGTCATTCTACGTTTAAGCTCCCTCTTGTTCCATAAGAGTCACAGTATCAGAGCCGCTAAAACTCACCATTCTGGTGCGTTTTTGGCTGCCTACTTCTGCGTTCAACAACTTCACAAGCGAGCAACCATTCTTTCAGTTATTCGCCTTGAATTAGTTTGCCAAAAACGTTCTGAGTAGATCAACGTCTTATACTGATTGGTATAAGTTGCCAGAGGCTAAAAACAATAAAGCCACTATAAAAGTGGCTTCAAAGTATAAAAGAGCAACAAAAGTTAACGTTTTACCCTAACTCGATTGTTAGTATCGCGGCTACTTCTGATCAGCTCATCACTGGCAATTGATGAAGACTTTGACAAGCGGTCATAAAGCAGAACGTTTACTGATGCCGCTAAATTCATGCAACCTACCGTCGGTACGTAAACCACAGCATCAGCGTTGTTGATGACTTGCTGACTAATGGTGCCATCTTCAGGGCCAAAAATGTAAATCGCTTTCTCTGGATGCTCAAACTCAGGTAATGGAATAGCACCTTCGACCAGATCGACACACACCACTTTTACATCGGATTCAATTGCATCCAGTAAGGATTCAACTTTGCTCAGTGGAATTGAGCTGCTTGCACGCTTAGTGTCGGTATTGTATTGAGCACTACCATTACTGGCTGCTAGCTCATAGCGCTTACCAGTATAAAAAACCGCATCGGCACTGTAACACCCAACCGCACGCATAATGCCACCGACATTGGTCGGGCTTTTGGGGTTCACAAGGCCAATTGCAACGAAACTAATCTTACTCATAAAAGCGTAAACTCTATCACTCTAAATATTCACCGTGTAAAACCCAAGGCTAAAGGGTTATGCTGCCAACTTTGCACTCAGCTGAGTCCAAGCATCGCTCACTAATGCATAATCATTGTCATCTAGCTCTTCTCTTGCCAGAGCCAGACAGTCAGACATTTTCACTTCAAGTGCGTCCATTCCCTGCTCACTCTCTGCTTCTAGCTGAGACAACACAACAGCAAAATGACCTTGTAAATAGCCACTTGCAAATAACGCATCATCATCACCTTCGGCAACAATGCTTTCAATCCAGTCTTGTAATGTTTGCTCGTACTTCTCGATCATCGAGGGCTCCACATTTTTTATTGTAGACTAGCTGTCGACACTTTCGGCATCTAGTCAAAACGTTCATTTAAAATTTACAGCAGTCGCTGCACATCAGTTGCCAAATATCATTTAATCGATGCGATAACGGCCAAACTGATGGGTATTGTTTATTCAGCTAAATCAGGGTTTGCGACCTGATACATCACGTAATCGTGATAACCAGTAATCACTTTATAATACCCCGTAAGCGCTTTATCTAATTCAGGGTCGCCACTATCCACAATTAATGGCCTGCCTTCAAGTGCTTTTAGCTTAGTTTTTGTCGCTAGGATAATAATATTGTCTTTTCCTACACGCCGGATAAGCTCTGGGCTGAGTTGCTGATTCCCCCGCCCCAAGATATGCCCTTGGCCACCAATGAGTGTAATAAAGAGTTTAATCGCTTTATTTTCAGTGAGCAGTAGAAGCTCTGAGGCAGACTGATCGCTAGCAACTACGTCCTGCTGTTGAATAACATCGACCCCTAGCAGAGTGTTATCAAGCCCTAACTCGCTCATTACTGCGGCAACTGTGCTACCCGAGCCCATGATGCAAAGATTATCTTCCATCTGCTCAATCGCTTCGGCTGCAATGTCGGCAAGCACCAGCTCATCGGTCTCTTTGCCGCCCATTTTAACCGCTTGCACATACCTAGGTTCTGCCGGCACTAGCATTTCGCCATATCGGCGCGCACGCACCACGCCCGTTCTAAACGCGGCTTCATCGATATCCATAACATCGGCGCTCATCAAGCTGACTAAGTCTCCCTCTAGTAACATTTTCACGACAATGCCTGACGCATGTGGAGTTATGCCGTATACGCCTGAATGGATTTTAACACCTGCGGGTACACCTAGAACGGGAATGTTGTCGTCGGCAATGGCGTACACATCTCGCGCCGTACCATCACCACCGGCAAAGAGCAGTAAGTCTAAGTTTTCAGCTAACAACTCACTGACTACTCTTTGTGTATCTTGAGCCTGTGTCTCGCTCGGCGCTTGGTAAACCACCCGTGTAGTAAAACCCATCTCTTTTGCAAGCTTCTCTCCCATATCGCCTGAAGCGGTTATGACCTCAATACGTGCTTTATAGGGTTCGATAACAGCTAGGGCTTGCTGCATTCTCAGGTGAGCCTTAGGTACCGCGCCTTTAGCTATCGCCTCTGAAGCCACACCATCACTCCCTTTTAGGGCAACACTGCCGCCAAGGCCTGCAAGTGGATTAATAATTAACCCGAGACGAAACTTCCTCACTATTGATACTCCATTTTTAATGCTGACTCTAAACGGCCAATACGAACAGCTTGTGTTGGCTGTAAACACGACGGTAATTTTTACTGTAAACCTAGGCAGAAACCGGCCAAAACTAGCTTACTAGGCTATTTTCCCCTGCGTTTTAGGAATGAACAACACCGCCAACATAGACAAAAATGCACAGCCCGCCGCAAAGACCCAAGCCGACACGGCCCCAGAGCCATCTCCCCAGATAATGCCACATAGCCACGTACCTAATGCACCGCCCACGCCAAAACTTAAGCTGGCATATAGCGCTTGGCCTTGGCTTCGACGGCTAATATCAAAATGTTTATGCACAAACTGAATAGATGCGGCATGAGTTAAGCCAAAGGTGAAAGCATGCAATAGCTGACTGATACTAAGATATAGGATATTTTCAACGCCGTACGCCAGCAACAGCCAACGCACTGCCGTCAGACCAATACTGACCACCAGCAGCGTTTTAACCCCAAAGCGGCCTAATAACCTTGGGGCGTACATGAACATGACGATCTCAGCCATCACCCCAAGGGCGACGAAGATCCCTGCAGCAGATTCTGAATATCCCGCCTGTTTTAGATAAAGCACAAAAAAGCCATAAAATGGCCCTGCACTCATCTGTAGCAACATGGCTGAAACTAAGAACCAGATTAAGGCTTTATCAAACACCAGAGGCTTACGGATTTGATTTTTTTCTACAACGGCTCGATTAGACGGTAATGGCAGAGCACTAATTAGCATGCCGATAAATAATGTCATACCAATATAGGGTAAAATCTGTGGTCCCCAGTGTCCAATAGCAAAACCACCACTGACCACCAGCACGATATAGCCAACACTGCCCCAACTTCTAATCGCACCGTATCGATTCGCGTCATCACCTAACGTTTCAAGAGTGATAACCTCAAGCTGCGCTAATATCGCGTTCCAAAAAAAAGTATACACGGCTAAGCTAATGGCTAAATAAGCTAAACCGCCATCATAGAAAAAGGTGAGATAACTTAATGCTGCAGCGCCGGCACCGATTTTAATTAGCTCGGAGCGCATCCCGGTTTTATCGGCAACAATGGCCCATAAGTTCGGCGCGATGATCCGCGTGCCCATTAAAATTGCGAGTAAGAAGCCTATTTCTTGAGCGTCAAAACCTCGACTATCAAAAAAAACGCCAAGATAAGGCACCATGATGCCAAGAATAGAAAAGAAAAAGAAATAACATGCACAGAGCCAGCGTAATTGCTGCTCTGTGCTCTTAGGTTGAAACATTAACGCATTCCGATAATAGGTGTACTGCTATTCACATCCATATTTTGCGCGCGGTGACGTAAGAGGTGATCCATCAATACGATTGCTAACATGGCTTCTGCAATCGGTACCGCTCGAATACCGACACAAGGGTCGTGACGACCTTTAGTCACTACTTCAGCAGTTTCACCTTGAGCTGTCATACTTTCACCAGGCACGCTGATACTTGAAGTGGGTTTCATCGCAATATGGGCAACAATTGGCTGGCCTGATGAAATGCCGCCTAAAATACCGCCAGCATGGTTTGATGCAAAGCCTTCAGGTGACATTAAGTCTCGGTGCTCTGAGCCTTTTTGATTAACCACTTCAAAGCCATCGCCAATTTCAACGCCTTTTACCGCGTTGATCCCCATTAGGGCATGAGCGATATCGGCATCAAGTCGGTCAAAAACTGGCTCGCCAAGTCCTACAGGTACGCCCATGGCAACCACTGACACTTTAGCGCCAATCGAATCACCACTCTTTTTAAGATCGCGCATATACTCATCTAATGAATCTAACTTTGATACATCAGGGAAGAAAAAAGCATTTTGCTCTATCTGTGCAAAATCGACAGTCTCGGCGGAGATTGGACCTAGCTGTGACAGATATGCATGAATTTCAACGCCGTGAACTTGCTTCAAATACTTTTTAGCTACGGCACCTGCTGCAACGCGCATTGCGGTTTCACGGGCAGATGAACGCCCACCACCACGATAATCGCGTTGACCATACTTTTGTTGATAGGTGTAATCTGCATGTCCTGGACGGAACAAATCTTTAATATTTGAGTAATCTTTGCTGCGCTGGTCGGTGTTTTCAATCAACAAGCCAATTGAGGTGCCTGTTGTTTGCCCCTCAAATACGCCTGAAAGAATGCGTACTTCATCAGGCTCGCGACGAGCGGTGGTATAGCGTGATGTGCCTGGGCGGCGTCTATCTAAGTCGTGCTGCATATCAGCTTCTGTCAGCTCAACCCCTGGAGGGCAGCCGTCGATAATGCAACCAATAGCGACACCGTGGCTTTCACCGAATGTTGTTACTACGAAGTTTTGACCAATACTGTTTCCCGACATTCGCTTTATCGCCCTCTATCTCGTTATTCTAATTATCATTTACCCGCGCTGTGTCGGTAAATTTCCTATTCAATACCAATCTAGGTGTAGGAGTACAAATTGGTATTAAAGCCGCAGGCAAGCCTGCGGCTAGAGTCTATTATTCACTATCTTTGTAGATAACGAAAAGTGATTCATTTTCAACTAGCTGGTCGCGCGTTAAGATAAACACACCGTCGCCACCATTTTCGAAGTTAACCCAAGTGAACGGCACATCTGGGAACTGCTCGTTCAAATGCACCATTGAGTTACCCACTTCAACCACTAGCAGGCCATCTTCGGTGAGATAGTCAGCAGCATTGGCAAGAATACGCTTAGTCAGATCTAAGCCATCACGACCTGATGCCAAACCAATTTCTGGTTCATGATGATATTCATCAGGCATATCACCGATATCTTCAGCATCAACATAAGGCGGGTTCGACACAATTAAATCGTAGTGAGGGCCTTTGGGAATAGCAGAGAATAGATCTGATTCCATTGGGAATACTCTGTCCATCACCTCAAGCGTCTCAATATTGATTTGCGCAACTTCTAGCGCATCAACACTGATGTCTAATGCGTCGACTTCAGCATCTTCAAACTCATAAGCGCAAGCAATAGCAATACAACCACTGCCGGTACAAAGGTCAAGTACACGGTTAACTGGCTTGTTGTATAACCAAGGACTAAAGCGATTTGCGATTAGCTCTGCAATCGGCGAGCGAGGAACAAGTACACGCTCATCCACATAAAACTCTAACCCAGCAAACTTTGCTTTATTAGTTAAGTATGGAACGGGCAGACGCTCTCTTACGCGGCGAATGATAAGCTCAACGATTTTATGCTTTTCACTGCTAGTTAAGTTTGAGTGAAATACTTGCTGACCAATTTCTTCCGGCAAATGCAGCGCATGGAATACTAACGCGATGGCTTCATCCCACGCGTTGTCAGTACCATGCCCATAGTAAATGTTTGCATCATTAAAACGACTGACACCCCAACGTAGCATATCGCCAATAGTGCGTAATTCTGTTACCGCTTCATCAACAAAAATCTTATCCAAAATTCACTCCAACTTTTTAATTCCGATTCATTGTAACTGAACTCTATTCATATGGCATCGGATTCAATAAAATAGAGAGATGAATAAAAGCAAAGATAATGATGATTTGGCTCTTTTTGCTGAGCTTACAAAAGGCATGAAACCTTTTCAGCAAAATAAGCGCCATTTCACTACGGCTCCTAAAGACCGAAAAATAATTGAAGAGAAAGAACAGCAGCTACATGCAGATAGCTATTTCTCTGACACCTATCAGCCCCTTTTGCCGGTAAACGGCCCGATGAAGTGGGCCAGAGATGATGTGGACAGCTATGAGGTCAAACGCCTACGCCGTGGTGACTACATGCCCGATCTACTATTAGATCTGCACGGTATGCGCCAAACCGAGGCCAAACTAGAGCTTGCCGCATTAATCCAGGCCTGCATCAAACAGCAGAGCCATTGCTGCTGCATTATGCATGGCCATGGCACCGGTATTTTGAAGCAAAATATCCCAATGTGGCTTGCACAACATCCCCATGTAAAAGCCTTTCATCAAGCGACCAAAGAATGGGGCGGCGATGCGGCCTTGTTGATTCTTATCGACATTGGTGACCAACCCTATCGCCGCTAATACATAAGTGGATAAAAATCAGCCAATAAAAAAGTGAGTCTTCTATATATTAGAATGACTCACTTTTTTATAGTGCTAACCCCGTTCAGTTCGCGTTAGCTAATTGAGTGCGGCGCGTGCTGCCAAACCAAGGTATTTCGGTTATTTTGTCTTTCAATCAAGGTAACTCCCGAAGTGGCAAACAACGGCGGCTCGATACCTGGAACCAATTCACTCACCAAATAACCTAATAGCGGCATGTGAGCTAACACTAACACATTTTCTGCCTTATATTGCTCAGCGTAGGCAAGTACGAGATGAGCGACTTGCTCAGGATCTCCCGAAGGCACTAATTCGTCTAAGGTTATCCATTTAGAAGGCTCTGGAAAGTGTTTGCTGACCTCTTGCCAGCTTTGCTGCGCCCTTAAATAAGGGCTCACTAGCACTAAATCAAATTGCTTGATAGTGAGTCCTAACCAATTACTCATCAGTTGGGTGTGGTGACGTCCGTTATCAGTGAGTGTGCGTTCTCTATCAGAATGAGCGCTATAACCCGCTTCTCCGTGACGCATTAAAAATAGCTGCATGCTGCTGGCTACTCCCGATTCTTTATTGTTATGCTTTAATTGTAGTCCGAATCCATGCGCCAACATACCGTTATTTAGTTATTAATTAGTCGAATAGATATCTAGCAACTAAAATGTTTTTTAAAAGGCTAAGCGCTTTAGCTGAACGAGAGTGACAATTTTTAGCCAAAAATCAGTTTATTTTTAAGTTTACAGCCGTTGTGTTTGAAGATACGCCAAAATGATGGCAAGTTAACTCAATAAATTGAATTAACAATATTTTACTCAAACAGTTACTACTCAAAGCGTTACGTTTATTGGTTTTGCCTAAATGTTGGCACGGAAGCGGCTTAGTCACCCACTTGCCTCTTCCAGATACTGGAGTCATACCTTGCCCAAAGCTAAACAGATAACAACCAGCCCAAATGATCACAGACACTATCGCCATTTAACACTTAAAAATGGTTTATCTGTACTACTGGTTGAAGATCAAAAAGCCACTCAAGCAGCGGCATCGATGGCAGTGGCGGTTGGCCACTTTGACGATCCTATCGCACGTCCTGGTATGGCACACTTTCTTGAGCACATGCTGTTTTTAGGTACCGAGAAATATCCTGATTCTGGGGAGTATTCTGCATTTATCAATCAGCACGGCGGAACCAATAACGCCTGGACAGGTACAGAACACACTAACTTTTTTTACAGTATTCACGCTGACCAGTTTGAAAATTCACTCGATAGATTTAGCCAATTCTTTATCGCGCCACTGTTTAATATCGATTTAGTAGATCGAGAACGGCATGCCATTGAATCTGAATTTAGTATGAAGCTAAAAGATGATATTCGCAGAGTATACCAAGTACAAAAAGAGACGGTGAACCCAGCGCACCCTTTTTCAAAGTTTTCAGTAGGTAACCTCAAGACACTAGCAGGAGAAGAGAGTCTGTTAAGGCAGGAACTACTTGATTTTTATCAAGCCAAATACTGCGCCAGCGTGATGACCCTGTGTTTAGTTGCGCCAAAATCATTGGATGAACTTGAGTCACTCGCTATACAATACTTTAATGAGATTAGTGATCACGCTCCTGTCGAAAACTACCCAGATGTATCGATTTATCTACCAGAGCAACTGCAAGCTCAAATCAACATTTTGCCTCTTAAAGAACAAAAGCGTGTCGCAATTACTTTTGCCCTCCCCGCTCTAGAACCGTTTTACCAACACAAGCCGCTGACTTTTATCAGCCATTTATTAGGCTATGAAGGTAAAGGAAGCTTATTGTCCTATTTAAAAGAACGAGGACTTGCCAATAACCTGTCCGCCGGTGGCGGCGTTAACGGTTACAACTTTAAAGACTTCAATATCAGCATTCAGCTTACAGACCGCGGTCTTGCAGATTTACATACTGTTATTGAATCAACATTTGAATATATCGAGTTAATCCGTACTGAAGGTTTACAAGCATGGCGCTACGATGAAAGGGCTGCCTTACTAAGAGTTGCATTTCAATATCAGGAACAAGTTGACTCTCTCGATTTAGCCAGCCACTTGAGTATTAATATGCATCATTATGATGTTGAAGATATTATTTACGGTGATTACCGTATGGACGGCCTCAGAATAGCGGAAACTGAACAGCTTTTGGCACTTATGGTACCGTCTAACATGCGACTACAGTTAATTGCTGCAGAGCTAGATACCAATAAAAATGCCGCTTGGTATCATTCCCCTTATCAGATAAAAGCAATTCCAAGCAAAGATATTAGCCGTTGGTCAAAGCCTGTTATCCGTGACGAGCTTTGTTTACCGCCTAAAAACCCTTTTATCAATAAAGAGTGTGTTGCTCGACCCGATAAGAGTCAATCGGCAGTACCCACAGTAGTTGCACAAAAAGCGGGTTATCGTATATGGCACCGTAAAGACGATGAATTCAATGTACCTAAGGGTCATTTGTATCTGTCACTTGACTCGGCTCAAGCTGCTGCATCTCCAAGGCATGCCGCATTGACCCGACTATACGTTGAAATGTTACTCGACTATTTAACAGAATATACCTATCAAGCAGAAGTGGCGGGCCTCAGTTATAATATCTATCCCCATCAAGGGGGGATCACCCTGCATCTAACTGGTTTCACAGGCAAACAAGAAGCCCTGCTTGAGCTGGTTATCGCAAAAGCCAGAGAACGTAACTTCACCCAAAGCCGTTTTGATCTAATTAAACGTCAAATTTTACGTGCTTGGTATAATCAGTCTCAAGCCAAGCCAATCTCACAGCTCTTTACCAGCCTAACGGTAACCCTACAAAAGCGCAGTTTTGAGCCTTCAAGAATGGCTGAGATCCTCGAAGAAATCACCCTCGATGATCTACATGATCATGTTAAAAGCTTCTACGAGAAAATTCATTTAGAGGGACTCGTTTATGGTGATTGGCTAAAGAGTGAAGCCAAAGTGTTAGGCGAGCGATTAGAAAGAATCTTGTCGCTAGTAACAACCCCGAGTAAAGAGTCATCTCGTGAGCTTATCGACCTGTCAAACAAAGGCAGTCTGTTACGTGAGATCCCTGTTTCTCATCCAGACAGTAGCATTATTGTGTACTACCAGTCCGATGTTGCGACGCCTGAAACCATGGCACTGTTTAGCCTGCTAAACCACACCATGTCGTCGACCTTCTTTCATGAGTTGCGAACCCAGCGTCAACTAGGCTATATGGTCGGTACAGGCTATCTCCCTTTAAACCGCTACCCCGGTATTATTTTCTATATTCAATCTCCCACCTCTGGACCTAAGCTATTGCTAGAAGCAATAGATGAGTTTATTGCCGACTTTGCTTATGCCGTTTTGCAAATAACCAATGAGCAGTGGGAATCAACTAAACTCGGTCTCATCAATCAAGTGCTAGTAAAAGACTCGAGCCTTAAAGTTCGTAGTCAACGTTATTGGTCGAGTATCGGCAATAAAGACTACAAATTTAATCAAAGAGAGTGTGTTTCAGAGCAAATAAAACAGCTCACTCGTGCTGATTTGATCAAGTTTATTATGCAGAAGATGCGTACAAAACACTGCGATCGCTTGGTCTTGTTTAGTACTGGTGACTCACATTTAGAGCAGCCACCTTTAGAATCAGACAAAATGATCACTGATCTGCGAGCATTTAAGCAAGGTGCACAGCAATTTGATTATTAGAACATTTACTTAATAAAAATATTTAATAAACATGCAATTATGTTCAAGCACACCTTTTAGCTTAAACACCATAAAATTCAACTTAACACAGGCCTTTCATCTAAAAAGTGACACCTAAGCAAGGTATTACTCTGCCAAGGCAACGATATAAAGTTTAACTTACATATGGACATGAGAGGTAAGAATGATTATCAGCTACATTTACCACCCAAGGTTTTGACAATGCAGTCACTTTCTGAAAAAGTGGGGATAACAAACAGTTGCCTGTCAAAACTGGCTAATAATTAAACAAAAAATATGCCTAAAACTCTATTAAAAATAGCGACTTTCCTCCTCTTTACCATTTTTATGGCAAATTCCGCTGTCGCGTTAACGCTTAACTCCATTTCTTTAGGTGTCCCGGACGGTTTATCCCAAAGCAATGTCACATCCATTGTTGAAGATGCTGATGGCTACATCTGGATTGGAACAGTTAATGGCCTTAACCGATATGACGGTAAAGAGTTCCGCCATTATTTCCCCTCGCCTGAAAACGAGTTACCTAGCGCATTTATTCGCAGCCTGTTTATCAGTGAGCAAGGTGTGATGTATATAGGTACAGATAAAGGCCTCGCTGTTTATGATCGAGATAAGGATCGAATTGCTTCTCTGAAGTCAGATAGTTTCATACACGATCAAGCTATTTGGTCTATCTCACATAGTGAAAACTTGATATTAATAGGAACAGAGAACTCTGTTTATGTCACTCAAGAAAGTTCAATAAAATCGGGGCTTGAATTAATCAAGTCTTATAGCGACAACTTTAGCGGTGTTAAACAAGCTCTATTCTTTAAAGATGAATTATACATAAGGACTTATTCAGGAGAAGTTAAATCAATAACAAAAAACTACACTATCGAAAACATTGATTCAACGGCATTAAAGGTATTAAACAATAGATTAATCAGCCTTACTAAAGAAGGTGTTTTCGAAATAAACAAATCATCTATTACTAAAGTAAACGACTCTAACTTCCTCGGTATCTCTTACGGCGATAAAAACTACGCATTGAAAAAAAATACTATCTACGACCTATCAATACTCGAACAGCCACTCTTGATAGGTCAGCTTCATCTTGAATACAAAGAGCTAAACCTTTCTAGAGTTAATATATTTAGAGGAATAAGCAAAACCTTCATCGCCAACCAGAATGAAGGGTTTATCATTATAGACGATAGTTACAACCTAATTAAAAATGTCACCAACAACCTTGGTAACGTATGGTCTATATCAAAGGATGAAAGCGAAAATATATTAGTAACAACCGAAGACAGTAAATTGTTACTCTATGATTCCAACTTTAAAATAATAGAACAGTATGAAACAAACATACTAGGAAATAAAACCGCCACAACAGTTGGAAACACTATTTTCATAGCTAGCAGTGAAGGCCTTCACTCCGTCAACAAAAAAAATGGCGAATTATCTAAAATTAACAATGGCTCTTACTTTTTAATAAAAAAGCTAAGTGACAATAAAACTATTGTAGCGGGTTCTTCCAATGGTTTTCTTTTAAAATACAACACTAAAAATAAAACGTCTAAACTTACTGAAATTGACTTAAGCAACCCTATTTTTGATATTATGGAATTGAACAATTCTATTTACATAGGTACACAAGGAGGTTTATCTAAGCTTGATGGGGACATTGTTCAAAAAATTTATGACGACCAGTTTGTAACAAGTTTAACGGTTGCTGGAAACTCTTTGTTTTTCGGAACAAATACAAGTATTAACCAATACAACCTTTCACAGAACAGCTTTAGTACTTTATACTCAAATAACAAACCAATATTCTCACTAGTTATCGAAAATGAGAAATTATACGCTTCATCAATAAATGAGATCATCGTACACAATTTAACCAACGCTACTACATCAATACTAACTAATGAACTAGGGGTTCAAGAAGAATACAATCTCCAGTCAATTTTAAAAAATGAAACAGACATATATATAGGCGGAATATCTGGGGTTAGCAAAGTTACTCTAGACAAAATAAACTCATATTTAGAGAATAATACTCCCCCAACAACCAACTTAACTGAACTGTCTATTTTCAATATAATTCAAAAACCTAACGGTTCCATACTTGAAAAAAAAATATCTCATACAAATAAAATAAAGCTAAAATATTCTGATTACCCATTTTCTTTCACTTTTAGCAGTCCAGGTAGCCCATTTAAAAACATTGATTACGTTTATCAAATGCAAGGCCTTTCTGGTACCTATATTCACTCAAAAGGAACTAATTCGGCTACCTACACCAATTTATCTCCTGGCGATTATCAGTTTTCAATCTATGCTATCGACCCTGTTACCGGAAAACATGGAGAGGTTCGTAAGTTAGATATTGAGATTACCCCCCCTTGGTGGCTCTCGACGACAGCCAAGTTTATCTATTTTCTATGCTGCTTATTCGTTTCAATATTAATTGTGAAAACAATATTACGTCGCCGAGAAATTCAAATCCAAATAGCTAAGAGCGAAGAACGTTTAAAGCTTTCTTTATGGGGTAGTGGCGATGAAATGTGGGACTGGGACATTGAAACTGGCCAGATTTATCGCTCAAATATTTGGGGATCATTGGAATTCCCTCAAGATGGTCAACGCTCTGGCAGTGAGGGAGAAGAGAGTAACATTCATCCAATGGATCAAGAGCGCGTTCGTGAAGCATTAAACAAACATTTTTACGGCGAGACAGATCATTTTGAAGCCGCCTATCGTGTTAAAGGTAAGAATAATGAATGGGTTTGGATTTTAGACAGAGCAAAAATCGTAGAGCGTGATGAAGATGATAATGCCCTACGAATGACGGGTACAATTAAAAATATCAGTAACTTTAAGCAGGCTGAAGAACAATTAAGGCTATTTGAGCGAGCAATTCAGAATATTTCCGAAGGTATGTTCATACTGGATCGAGACTTCAAATTTGTAGAAGTTAATGAAGCATGCTGTGATTTGGTGATGCAAAGTAAAAACGATTTTATTGGTAGTCTATTTAATTTCGATCTTTACCCAGACAGTTACTCGGAACAGATCCGCACCATTTTGAAACAGCAGGGGCGCTGGAATAACGAAGTCGAATCAACTCGTGGCAACGGTACTAGCTTTTTAATGGAGCTCTCTATCGATGCTATATATGATGAACAAGGTGAACTGTCTCACTATGTAGGGGTATTTTCTGATGTCAGTCGTCGAAAACAGCAAGAAGAGGAGCTGAGAAAGCTCACCAATAATGACCTGTTAACTAATCTCCCTAACCGTTCCAACTTAATGGTAACCCTAGGTAACTTAGTAAAAAGAGACTCTCACCATACGTTAATGGTACTCGATTTAGATAATTTTAAGAAAATTAATGATTCTTTAGGTCACCAGGTCGGTGATGAATTACTTATTCAAGTGTCAGAGCGAATTCAAGTCGCCGTCCCTAGCCATACTAGTATATATCGCCTTGGCGGAGATGAGTTTGCCATCCTAGTTGATAAAAACCCCGATATTGGTACCAGCGCAATCATAGCTAAAAATGTCATTCATGCTTTCGAAGCACCTTTTGATTTAAGTAAAGAAAAAGTCGTCGTGGGTTTAAGTATCGGCATTGTGCTGTACCCAGAAGATGATCAAAATGAACAAGCATTGTTAAGAAAAGCAGACATTGCCATGTATCATGCAAAATCTGCTGGTGGTAACCGATATCAGTTCTACTCAGAGTCGCTTAATAAGAATGCAATCAGACAGCTTGAAGTTGAGAACCTCATTAGAGAGGGGCTCAAAGATGATCTATTTGAAGTCTACTATCAACCAAAGGTCGACCTTAAAACTGGCCATATGGCGGGCATGGAAGCATTAGTTCGCTTAAACCACCCAGAACACGGCCTCATTCCACCTAATAAGTTTATTCCACTTGCTGAAGAGAATGGCCTAATTGTCGAAATTGGTGATCTTGTGTTGAAAAAGGCTTGCTTTGCTGCGCAAAAATGGCGTTCACAAGGTTTATTTAACGGTCGAGTCGCCGTCAATTTATCGTCAAAACAGTTCGCATTACCTGATTTACAACAGCGAATTGAGTCAATTTTACGTCTAACTCAATTACCAGCCGCTAATCTTGAACTGGAAATAACAGAAGGCACCGTTATTAAAGAGCCTGAAAAAGCCATTAAAGTTATGCAGCAATTATCTAAAATGGGGGTCAGTCTAGCCCTCGATGACTTTGGTACGGGTTACTCTTCCCTCTCTTATTTAAAACGATTCCCTATCCACACGCTAAAGATAGATAAGGCTTTTGTGGATGATATTGATAAATCTGACCGTGATTTAAAAATGGTTGATTCAATTATCACTATCGCCCATAACATGGGGCTTTCAGTCGTTGGCGAAGGAGTCGAAGATGCTTCTCAGCTCAGTATATTACGCGCGTTAAAGTGTGAAGAGATCCAGGGGTATATTTTCAGCAAAGCGGTTACAGAACCTGAATTTACTCAGCTACTGCTCAACGACACCACCGAGCACCCCATCTCACAACTTAACGCAAAGAGAGGTTAACAAGGCAAGTCAAAGCGCACACACAAAACAAACATTGGCACAACAACTGCAACAACCTTCTCATAAGTCAAAAAATATTACTTTATATTTAAAACTCTACGAGAAGGTACACAATGAAAACAATTATTAAAGGTTTAGTTACTTCATTAGCATTAACATGTTCAATTTCAGCTGTAGCATCTCAAAATAGCGTAGACATACCAAATTACCAAAATAATCCTATTACTCAGGCTATCCAATCTAATCTGCTCTCAGGTATTCCAAACATCAAGTTTAGGCCTGTCCAAACTGCTGGTATCCCAAACATCAAGTTTAAGCCTATACAAACTGCTGGTATCCCAAACATCAAGTTTAAGCCTGTACAAACTGCTGGTATCCCAAACATCAAGTTTAAGCCTGTCCAAACTGCTGGTATCCCAAACATCAAGTTTAAGCCTGTACAAACTGCTGGTATCCCAAACATCAAGTTTAAGCCTGT